>JBFGLK010000030.1:0-11982 GCA_041576195.1 Promineifilaceae bacterium (SeqCode) | reverse complement strand
CTACGTCAAGGGATACCTGACATCGGCGAACTACGATCGCGTTGAGCGGCTGGCTGCGTGGGCGGCGGACCACGGGCGGAGCATGGGCCACCTGGCCCACGCCTGGCTCCTGGCCCACCCCGAGGTAAGCTCAGTCATTTCCGGCGTCACCCGGGTCGAGCAGCTGACGGACAACGCAGCCGCCCACAACTGGCACCTGGACGCCGGGCAGCTGGCGGAGCTCAACGCCATCCTGGAGTGACAAGCGGCGTGACCGGCGCAACTTCCCCCCTGCGACCGATGGCATCGGCCTGGCGGCCCTGGTTCGCCGTCCTGGCCGTCAGCCTGTCCATACTCGCCGCCGGCCACCACCCGCGATTCCCGGCCTTTGCCGCCAGGCAGGCGGGCCAACATGAGGTCTTCGTTCCCCTCGTCCTGGAGCAATCGCCCGTCGGGCAAGTGGGCCCAATCTACGGCGTCAACTTCATGAGCTCCGCCGAAGATCCGGCCGATGCCGGCCAGTACGCCAATGCCCTGTCGACCGGCGCCCGCTGGAACCGCTG
Source organism: Promineifilaceae bacterium (SeqCode) (assembly GCA_041576195.1). Lineage (GTDB taxonomy): Bacteria > Chloroflexota > Anaerolineae > Promineifilales > Promineifilaceae > JAGVTM01. The sequence goes on along the minus strand of JBFGLK010000030.1, from coordinate 11,440 downwards.
GCCCATCTACTGGTTCAATGTGGAGCAGGCGCCTGGCGACCTGAACTGGAGCGCGGTCGACGCCAACGTGATCGCCGATCTGGCCAACGGCCTGCAGATCAACGCGATCTTGCTGGGGACTCCCACGTTCTATCTGACCGGGGATCTGCCCCCGGCGACCGCCGCGCCCGAGGCGAGCTTTCCGCGCGGCCCGCTCTCGCTGCTGGCGCCGCAGGCCGCGACTCCGCAGGGCCTCTACGAACCTGTCTTCGCCGACGGGAGCGACCTGCCCGGTCCCGGCAAGTCGTTCAACTTGGCGAACAAGTGGGCCGTCTTTGTGGGCGCCGCCATCGACCGCTACCGGCCGGGCGGCGCGCTGGCGCAGGCCAACGGCTGGGGGCCGGGCATGGGCGTGACACACTGGGAGATGTGGAACGAGCCTGATCTGTCGATCTTCTGGGACGCGTCGGTCGCCGATTATGCCCGTTTGCTCAAGGTCGGCTTCCTGGCGGCCCGGCACACCGACCCGCACCTGCGGGTCATCTTTGGCGGCCTGGCCAACAACTTCGCCACGTCGGAGTTGCTGAACTACTACAACAACGTCATGGCGATCTACGACTCGGACCCGCTGGCGGTGACCTACGCCTACTTCCACGACATCCTGGCCACGCACAGCTATTACTACGCCTGGCAGTCGTGGTATCACGTCTTTCGTGCCGGCAACACGCTGGGCGCGCGCGGCCTCGACAAGCCCATCTGGCTCAATGAGACGGGCGTGCCGGCATGGAACGACTACCCGGGGCCGGTGTGGGATCCAAGCAGTGCGCTGCGGGCCACGATGAACGAGCAGGCGGACTACGTCATCCAGACCACGTTTTATGCCATGTTCGCCGGAGCGGACGCCATCTTCCATTTTCAGCTCTACGATGGCTGCGGCAATCAGCCACGATTCACCGACTTCCCCCCGCACAATGGCGAGCTCTGCGACGGGGCCGGAAAGCTCATCACCGATCCCACCAAGCCATGCGCAGGCGACGCCAATGGCCTGTTCCGCAACCCGACGGATGCCGCCTGCTTCACACATCATCCACAGCCGGAGTCGGCCCGGGCCAACTATGACGCCTTCCGGCTGCTTACCGGGGTGGTGACTGACGTCGAGCCGCTCTGGCGCACCCGACCAGGGAGTGAGGATCCGAACAACGGCCCGCAGGAGTGGATCGCCTTCTACCAGCCGGCCTCCGGCGACCGTGTTATTGGCTTGTGGACGCGTTTTGGTCAGGACGAAACGGCGCGGCTGCCAGCCTCCGCCAGTTCAGCCCGCCTCTACACCCCTGACGGCACCATGCAAATCATCACGCCGGTCGGCGGCGAGTATGATATCCTGCTGCCCGGGGCCACCAACCAGAACAACGAGTGGGGGGATCCCAACCTGTATCCTATTGGCGGCCGGCCGCGGATCGTGGTCGAGGCGGACACCCGCGCGCCGGAGGCCTCTGCTCAGGCGACGCGTCAGGGGAACGACATCCTCGTCAGCTGGTCGGCCGACGATCATCTGGGCAGCGGCGTGATCGCCTACGACGTGCACGCGTCGGTGAACGGCGGGCCCGAGGTCGTATGGCTGGAGGGCACCACGTTGCTGGAAGCGATCTACGCCGGCAACGTCGCCAACAGCTACCAGTTTCGTGTCACGGCCCGCGACCGGGCCGGCACCGTCAGCGCGCCGGTGACCGTCTGGCTGCCGGGTGCCGGCACAGTTGACATCGTGCTGCTGCCTACGTTCGTCTTTCGCTGAGCGCTGCGACGTGGCGGGGGGGAGATCGGCCGGGGGCGCGCTGGGGCAAAAGCAAGCTCCGGTCGTTGACAGGGGGCCATCACTGGCGCCAGTTTGGGCGGAGCTATGGAGGTGGGTTACTTGGCGGCCTCAGACAGATGTTGGCTTCGATCGGGTGAGATTCCCACGACATCGAAAGCGTGCAGGCTCGCCAGTGGTAACTCGGAATCCGCTTATCGCCGGCGCCGGCCACCTGTGCGGCCGGAGCTTTATTGCGAGCTAACAATCACATAATAGGGTAGCTTTTCCTCTCCTGTCAATACCCTGGGACACACGTTTTCTCGCTTCGTTCACCCCGAGGTGTGGACCGAGGACCCGCCTGGCCACCCGAGCGCGCCGCGCCTGGGCCGACTGCAGTGTAAGCGCAGCCCTTGATCTACGACGCGACTTGTGGCACACTGCGTTTTATGGAGGTTTGCCCGGATTTCGGATGAACCTTCGCCAACGGTGGGGATTGGCGCGTAGTCACACGTCTGGCGGGCCGCGCCACACCCGCGTTGTGCGCCAGAGCACTTCACCATGGCCGCCGTGATGCGGCGGCCTGTCGTTCCGCACTCTGGATTGGCTGCCCTAGCCAGGCTGCCAGGCTGCCTTCAAAATCAAGCGCAAACAGCTGAATCACTCCGCCGGTCGATCCGGCGGGCGAGCCGTGCTTGCGGAAGGACATGCGGACCATGAACGACAGGTTCGATCCGGTGGCGAGGGCGTCGTTTCCTGGCAATGGCGACCCCTCTCGTCCCAACGTGTCGCGTCGGGCGTTTCTGCGGCTGCTGGCTGGGTCGACAGTCGGCGCGACGCTGGGCGCCTGTGGCGTGCGGGCCAAGGGACCGGGCCCGCATGGCAGTGATTCCGTCCAGCTGGTCTACCAGGATTGGCGCACCGACTGGTTCCCGGGCATGGCGCAGAAGGCGCTGGAGCAGTTCCACGCCCTACATGACAACATCCGCGTCTTCTACACGCCTGATCCCGAAAACCTCGACGAGCGGATGCTGGCGGACTTCCAGGCCGGCACAGCGCCGGACGTGCTTTCCGGCTGCTGCGATTACTTCCCCGCGTGGGCTCAACAGGGTTATCTCCTGGATCTGCGACCCTATGTGGAGGCGGATCTCGATCGCGGCAGCCTCGACGACTGGGATCCGGCGCAGTTCGCCGCACTTAGCCTGCGCGACGGCACGCGCTTTGCCCTGCCAAAGTATCATGGTGCGCTCGCCCTCTTCTACAACAAGGACATCTTTGACGCGTTCAGCGTCGACTATCCCGATCGAAGTTGGAACCACGATGACTACCTGGACGCCATGCGGCGGCTGACGCGGGATCGTAATGGCGATGGCGAGACAGACCTCTGGGGGAGCATGGTCGACATCGGCTGGGACCGGCTTCAGGTGCACATCAACGGTTGGGGCGGCCACATCGTCGATCCGGAAGACCCGCGTCGCTGCCTGATGGGGGCACCGGAGGCTCTCGGCGCGCTGGAGTGGCTGCGCGCGCGAATGTGGGACGACCGCGTGATGGCCGGCTTCCTGGACGTGCAGAATCTGGAAACGCGGCAGGCATTCATCCACGAGCGACTGGCCATGGTGGAGGACGGGTCCTGGTCCCTCAAGGACATCCTGGAGAACGCCCGCTTTCGGGTTGGCGTGGCCCCGATGCCGACGGGGCCGGTGCGACGGGCGACACTGGCGACGACTGACGGCTTCGCCGTCTATGCCGGCACACGCTACCCAGAAGCAGCCTGGGAGCTCGTCAAGTTCCTTGTCGGTCCTGAGTACGGCCGGGCGATGGCCACGGCCCACCTCCTGCAGCCCGCCCGTTACTCACTTATCGAGGAGTGGATCACCCACATCCGCATGGCCTATCCGCTGCAAACCCGCGATCTGGACATCGGCGCGTTTGCGGAAGGTCATACGCAGGGATACTCGGTGACGGCCGAGATCTTCGACCACAACATGGCCGAGGTCCGCAATCTCACACGCGCCGCCTGGGAACAGATCTTTACGCTGGGTCAGGCGCCGGTGACTGTCCTGGGAGACGTTTCGGCCGCGATCGAGAAACTACAGGTAGCCGCCAGTTGATCGGGCCGGCGCTCGTGTTTGGCTGTGACCCGGCCCCGCGCCGGGAGGCACATGGCCAATCACCGGGCGTCGAGGAGGAAAGATGCTCCCGACATCGAAACGGAGCCGCCGCCTGCTCGCCTGGCTCCTTGCCTTCACTATCCTGGGCTTGCCGGTTGCCGCCGGCCTGGCCTACGCCTCCTACTGGCAGTCTGCGACGGAAGTCGTGAGCGAGCGTGATCGGCAATTGGCCTTTCTGTCGGCGGCTCGCTTGCGGGATGAGCTGACGAAATTCTCGAATACGCTGCAGGTTCTCGCCCGGACGCCGGAGATGAGCAGCGCGGACCTCGGAACGCGCAGAGCGGCCTTGCGTCAGGCTGGCGCCCGCCTGGCGGTATTCGACGGGGGCGTTGTCTTGCTGGACAACTTCGGCACCGTCATCGCCGTTGAGCCAGAGCGTGAGACGCTCATCGGCCAGGACTGGTCCAACCGCCCCTACTTCCTGCGGTTGCTCGGCGGACCGACGGCCTACTACTCGAATGCCGTCGCCGACGGGCCGCAAGGATCGCTCGTGGTGGTCGTCAGCGTGCCAATCCTTGGTGCGCGAGGCGAGTTCACCGGCGCGCTTGCAGGCCTGTTTCGCCTCGATGGCTCGACGTCCAGCGCGTTCTACGCCAGCATCGTGCGCCTCCGCCTGGGCCAGAGTGGCAGCACCTATGTCGTAGACGGCAAAGGCTGGTTGCTCTACGACTCCAGCGCGGCCGGGTTGCAGACCGGGAACAACGCCCTCGGCATTTACGGCGTGGCGCTGGACGGCGCCGGTCGCGTCCTCCGGACGCGTGACGCGGAAGGCAACGAGGTCATTGCCGCCTACGCCCCCGTGCCCGGAACAGATTGGATATTGGTGGTCGAAGATGACTGGAACATCCTGACCGCCCCGATTCGCCGGTCGGGTCGGTTCTTGCTCGGCGTTATGACGGCCGGCATATTGCTGCCAGTGGTGGGTGGCGTGATGCTGATCCGGCAGCGTCAGCTGGACGCCCGACGCCAGGAGGAAGCCGACGAGGAAATGCGGGCGGTCAAGCAGCTGTGCGACTGGATGCTGCCTGCTCAGGTGCCGCTGGTTCCCGACTGGGAAGCGGCGGTGGCCCGGCACGAGGCGGCGAGCCAGCGACCCGCATTCCACGACTTCTTCCTGCTGCGGGATGGCCGTCTGATGTTCGTCCTGGCCGGGGCCAGCCGCGCCAGCCTGACGACCGCTTTGGCCATGGCCGGGTTGCGGGCGACGGTCCGGGGTGCGGCGCGCCACGACCCGTTGCCCGGCGAGATTCTGGCGGGCGCCAATGCGTTGCTGGTGCCAGAGATGCCGGCAGAGGAAACGATAAGCTGCCTGGTCGGTGTGCTGAACCCGCAGACCGGCTACCTCTGCCTGTCAGCTGCCGGCAGTCCCGCGCCGCTCGTGGTCCGGCAGGACAATGCCCAGCCGCCACTGATCGCCGGGCCGCCGTTGGGCGCCTGTCTGGATGCCAGCTTTATCGCTGCCGAAGTCCAACTGGCCCCAGGCGAAGTCCTGCTCCTGATCTCCCATGATGTCGAACTCGAAGGATCTGAAGAGAAGGATGCGGTGGGTCTGGCCAGGCTTGGCGTCGTCTTGCACTCCCTACCCGAAGCATCCACGCTGGCGGAGGATCTGAGCGCCGCGATGCGCCGCTACGTCGCCGAGCGGCCACCCCAATCACAGGGCTTCACCGTCATCGGCCTGGCGCGCAACTACGGACGCGATGGTCAGCGAGAGGAGGTGAAGACGCCGTGGTAGGCAAGGTCGATCACCTGGAGCGTGTCAGTCGCAGGTTGACGCTCTTCACATTTGCCGTGGCTCTGCTGGTCGTGGTCGCGGCGCCCGTTCTGGGCATTTCCTACTCTAATCGGCCTTTCCTGGGATTCTTCACCGATCCACTGCTTGTCGTCAACAACATGTCCGGCCAGGGCTGGGTCGCCCACGACCTGGGCATAGGGCGTCCCGAGCGCGTCGTGCGCGTCGGGGGCGTCGCCGTCTCTGACCAGGCGGAGTTCCAGGCCGCGCTCTCCGGGCGTGACCTGGGCTCGGACGTCTCCCTCTTCACTGAGTTTCCCGATGGATCGTTCCGGCTCTATCCCAGCGTGCGCCTCGGCGAATTCCCTACTCGGGACTTCGTCCGCTACTTCTGGCTCCCCTACTTCATCGGACTGGCCTATTTCATCATCGGTCTCTGGATCTACTCGGTCAGCGGACAGACACGGCCAGGCCGTTCGCTCGCCTTCTTCTGCGCCTCAACCGCCATCGTCTGCATGCTGATCTTCGACTACACGACGACGCAGGCCCTGGTCTTCTTCTGGCTCCTCGCCTTTGCCCAGGTCGGCGGCGCTTTGCTCAGCATGGCGATGCGCTTCCCGCTCGAATGGATCGCCGTCGGTCGCCGACCGTGGCTGTTGGCTATTCCCTACGGCGCGTCCGCAACAATGGCCATCTGGAGCATTCGGCTGATCGCCAGGAGTGAATCGCCGTGGGATTACGGCGCTGCCATCAGCGGCCTCTACCTCTACACCGCCGCCAGCGTCCTGTTCTTCCTGGCAACCATGACCTATCTGGGGTTCCGCAGCACCTGGCCTACGGTGCGGCGGCAGGCGCGAATCGTCCTGCTCGGCAGCGGGCTCGCCTTCCTTCCAGTGACCGTCTGGTTCATGCTTCCCGTGCTGGGCATTGATATCCCGTTTGATAGCGCCCTCTATCTGCCGACCCTCATCGTGTTTCCCATGGCTGTGGCGGTTGCCATCCTTCGCTATCGATTGTGGGAGATCGACGCCCTCGTCAACCAGGCGACTGTCTACGGCGTCCTGACGGCAATCATGGCCGGCTTCTTCACCGCCAGCTCAAGCGTGCTGCAGAAGCTATTTGTCGCCTTTACCGGTGAACGTAGCGACGCGGCCCTGGTCCTTACAAGCTTTGTCATCGCGGCGACCTTCGTGCCTGTGCGCTCACGGGTCCAGCGATTTGTCGATCGCCAGTTCAAGGAGGCATCGGACGCGGCGGAGCCGTTGCGGGCCCTAGGCTTGGAAGCGGACAACCTCTTGATGCTTAGCAATCCGCGACGTCTGACCTACCGACTGCTCGAGGTCGCGGCCAAAAGCCTTGGGGCGGAGTCAGCCATCCTTACACTGGATGGCGACGCTCCGCTGTCGTTCACGCAGGTCTATGGCAGCTGGCGGGGTGATGCCACCGCCTGCGTGCCCCTGGACTGCGAGGGCAAGCGCTACGGCCTGCTCTTTCTCGGGCGAAGGGCCACCGTCGATCCCTATTCGCGGGCCGACTTCGAGACGCTTCGCCAGGTCACCGACCGTGTGGCCTGGCTGATTCACATTCACGCGACCCTGGCGCGGCCTTGAGCGCAGCGGGTCGCGCAGGCCGGAGACGGCAGGCCGCGGGTTGCAGAGAGCGCTCGCGCGGCGAGCGACCGTTGGCCGATCCCCCTGATTTGCCTATAATCCACGGGGTTTGTGGGATGGTGCCCCATTCCCACTTGGAAGCAAGCAATGCCGCCTACGGGTGGCGCCGCCAATTCGCTGAAGCGTGGCCAAGCCGCCGCTCGCGGCCGCCTCAGGGGCCTTGGAAGACAGGAAGTAAGCCACATTGAGTCGCATCAACGAACGGACCAGACCAGTCGACGCGGAGCCGCGGGAGCGTCGTGACGGGCTCTGGCTCATCATTATTATTGCCCTGGTAGCGGCCGCGGCCTGGATGGCCCAGAACCCCGACTTCCCCATCCGACCGGGCCTCGACCTGAGTGGCGGCCTCCAGGTGCTGCTCGAGGCCGATGTCTCCGCCGGCGAGAGCCTCACGCGCGAACAGATGGAGACCGCGCGCACCATCATCAGCCAGCGTATCAATGGCCTTGGCGTCTCGGAGCCGATCGTGCAGCTTGAGGGTGAACGCCGTATCGTCGTCGAGCTGCCGGGAATCGAGAACCCGGACGAGGCGTTCTCGCTCATTCAGGGCACCGCCTTGCTTGAGTTCGTCGACACGGGCAGCACGCCGCTGCCAGAAGGGGTGTGCATCCGCACAACCCATGAGCAGGGTCCGTCCCGCTGCGAATTCGAGGCGGGCCAGACCGAAGAACAGGTGGCGGCCAACCCCGCACCTACCTTTCCCACGGTATTGACCGGGGATAAGCTGCGCTCCGCCACGGTCGGTCAGGATCCGTTAGGGGGCTTCTACGTCGGTTTCGATATGCGTCCGGACGGCGCCGACCTGCTTGAGGCCCACACGGCGCAGAACGTCGGCAGTTATTTGACCATCGTGCTCGATAAGCGCGTCATTTCTAGCCCGGTTATCCGGGAAGTGCTCGGCGCACAAGGGAGCATTTCCGGCGAATTCAGTTTGGAGGAAGCGCAGACTCTGGCCCTCCAACTCAGCTATGGTAGCCTTCCCGTGCCGTTGCGCATCGAGGCCACGCGGCAGATCGGCGCCACGCTGGGATCGGAGTCGGTTGAGGCCAGCTTGCGTGCCGGCGCGATTGGATTGATCGTCGTGCTGCTCTTCATGCTCGTCTACTATCGCCTGCCTGGCTTGCTCGCGGACCTGGCGCTGATCATCTATGCGCTACTGAACTTCGCCGTCTTCAAGTGGCTTGGCGTGACCCTGACGCTGCCGGCAATTGCCGGCTTCCTCCTGTCCACCGGCATGGCCGTCGATGCCAACATCCTGGTCTTCGAACGCATGAAAGAGGAGATGCGCCAGGAAGGTGACCTTCGAGTGGCCATCGACGATGGTTTCTCGCGCGCCTGGACGTCAATTCGCGACTCAAATGTCGCCACGCTGATCACCTGTCTCATCCTGTTCATCTTTGGGCGCAGCTTCGGCGCCAGTACCGTCCAGGGCTTCGCCATCACGCTGGCGATAGGCGTTTCTATCAGCCTCTTCACCGCGGTCACCGTCACCAAGACGTTCGTCCGCCTGGTCATCGGCAACGCCAGAGAGTGGTTGTCGGAGCGCACAGCGCTCCTGGGCATCTAGCCGGAGAGCGACGACCTAGCTATGTTCACCTTCATCCAGAAACGAAAGCACTACTTCCTCATCTCCGCGATGGTCATCGGGTTGGGCCTTGTGGCGATGATCATCTCGACGGTGCAGATCGGCTCGCCATTCCGCATCGGCGTCGACTTCCGCAGCGGCACACGATTCGAGATGCAGTTCCAGGGGACCGCCACAGAAAGCCAGATCCGGGCCGTCTTTCGGCAGTTTGATATCGTTGATCCGGCGATCACCGGTTTCCAGGGCGATGCGGACCAGAATACCTGGCAAATTCGAACCGCGTTTGTCACGCCAGAAATATCCCAGGCCATTGTGGAAGCGCTTGGGTCACAGATTGCCCCGTTGGACGCCGAGCGCACCTCCGTGCAAAGCGTCAGCCCGACCGTGGGCGACGAAGTCCGGCGGGCCGCTACAGTGGCGGTTTCCGTCGCCGCCGTCGTCGTCCTCGTCTATATCATGTTCTCCTTCCGCCAGGTGCCGCATCCGTTCCGCTACGGAGCCAGCGCCGTCGTGGCCATGGTGCACGACATCCTGGTGACCTTTGGCTTCTTCGCCATCGCCGGCCTGCTCTTCGGCTGGGAAGTGGACGCCCTCTTCCTCACCGCCGTGCTGACCGTGGCCGGGTTCAGCCTGCAGGACACAATCGTCGTCTTCGATCGCATCCGCGAGAACCTCTCGCTCCGCCCTTGGGAAGACTACGAGATGCTGGTCAATCGGTCGATTTTGGAGACGATCCACCGCTCGCTTTCTACGCAGCTGAGCGCCATGTTTGTCCTCACGGCCATCCTCTTCTTCGGCGGCGCGTCAATCCAGTCCTTTATCGCCGCCCTGCTCGTTGGGCTGCTGAGCGGCACGTACAGCTCGATGTGCACGGCCGTGCCCCTGCTCGTCGCCTGGGAGAAGGGCGAAATCCCGTTTCTGAAGCCACGCCCGGCCGAGGCGTGATCTCGGGGGCCACGCGACATGTCTCGCGCATGGAAGTGGCGACGGGCTGTGCTGTGGTTCTGGCTGAATATGTTGCTCGCCGGCTGTGCCGGCACCCCATCGCCCGCGCTGGAGACGCCGGTCGCCCCGTCAGCGACGCCCGCTAAGGATAGTGAGGCGGCACCGCCGCCGAGCCCGCGCGCCGTGCCCTCGGTCTATCCGACCGCCACCCAACCGCCGACCCTACCGGCGGCGACGCCAGGGCCCACACGCACACCGGCGCTGCCGGCAACCTCGTTAGACGATGTCGCCGTGCGCGTGCGCCTGTCCGCGTCGACGATCGCGCTCGCTCGCCGTCTTGAGGCCACGCTCGGCGGTCAGGTGCAGGCCGCTGATAAGACCAGCGGGCTTAGCGCCGCCCGCGCGAACCAGAGTAACCTCGTGCGGGAGATGCAGCTGGCTCTCGGTAACCTGCGCCTGGAACCGGTGCCGGCAGACTGCGCCGGCTGCGTACTCCTCGAAGCGGAGCTGCCGTCGCTCGAACGGCAGGTGACCGGCTGGCTTCGCGACCCGGTGTTGCTGGCCAGCCTGGAGAACTACTTCGCCTTGCTTCTTGGCCCCCACTTCCCTCCGGGGACCGCCGTTGGCTTGCGCCGTAGCGCCTCGCCCTACGACGTGGCCCAGACCGTGGCGCTGACCGAGGACGGCCGGCGATACCTCTGGAAGGCCACGGCCGGGGAGATCCCTGCACCCACGTCGGCGCCCGACGATCTGCCGGCGTTGGCGGCCGCGCTGGCCGGGGCCGCCCTGTTGCCGAATGGCTATGTGGCGGCGTGTGCCAATGTGCCCGTGGAGACCCTCGTCGTGGCCTTGGAGGGCGCGCCCGTCTACGTGCCGATCATCTGCCCGGCGCTGGCGCTCCCCTCAACCCTCGTGCCGGCCTATCAGTGGCTGGATCGCCTGTTTGCCTCTCAGGCCGACGAGGCCGCGCCACCGGCGCCAGCACCTGCGCTCCCCCTGGCGGCCGTCCTGGTCTATCAGCGCCAGGACGGCGCGCGGGCCACACTCCGCGCCGACGGGCAGCTGGGACTGCAGTCGCCGGCGGCGGCCATGACGGTCACTGTGTCGGCGTCCCAGATGCTCAGCTGGACCGCGGCCCTGAGCGCCACGGGCCTCCTCGCACCGGGCGCCGAGCCGCTGCTCGAACTGACCGAGGCGTCTTCCCCGTCGACACGGGCGTCGGCGCCAGCGCGCGCGACGGTCGGCCTGCGGCTGCCCGCTGGCGTCGTCAGCCTGAGCTGGAGCGGCCCGACGCCCGCGCCGTTGGCCGCCGCGTTGGCGGAGCTCGACGTCCGCCTGGATGCCCTGGCGCCGACGTCCGTGTGGCGGCGGCCCCGTTCGGAACTGCTATGAGAGCCCTTTTCGTCGAGGATGGTCGGCTGTCGCTGGTGGAAAGACCGCGCCCCGAGCCCGGGTCGGGCGAAGCGCTCATTCGGGTGCGCTGTGCCGGCATCTGCAGCACCGATCTGGAGATCGTGCGTGGTTATGCGGGCTATCGGGGCATCCTGGGCCATGAGTTCGCCGGCG
>JBFGLK010000029.1:0-12017 GCA_041576195.1 Promineifilaceae bacterium (SeqCode) | reverse complement strand
GCGACCCTGGCCCAGGTGGGCCGCCGCCTGCATGTCGACCAGGATCCAGAGGTCGCCGGCGGCGTCCAGGTCGAACTCGTGCACGTGCAGGGCGCCGGTTCGGGCGCTGGTGGGCCAGTGAATCCAGCGGAGCGGGTCGCGGGGGGCGTAATCGCGCACGCCGCCGCTGTTGATGGTTGGCTGCCAGGCGCGTTGTCGCGCCTGGGCCCGGCCGGCGCTCTGGCCCACGGGCAGGGGGATGGGTAGGCCGGCGTGCACCGGCGGGTGGATGATGATGTCCTCGGAGGTGGGGTAGTGGTGGGTGACGCGGAAGATGCCGAAGGGATCGCCGCTGACCAGGCGCCAGGGGCCGAGGTGGAACTGGCCCCGCTGCCGGCAGATCGCCTCTTTTTTCCAGCGGGTGACGCCGGCGGCGCTGCGCACGAGGGCGGCGCTGTAGCCGGGCACGTTGGCCTCGTCCTGCACCTCCACCCAGAGCGCGGGCAGCCAGCCGTGGTAGCGCAGTGTGAACTCCTCCACCAGCCGGTCGCCGACGCTGACCCAGCCGTAACGCAGCCGGCGCTGCCCGGTCAGCCCGCGGCGCAGGCTCCTGGCCCAGGCGTAGGCGATGAGGAAGAGGCCGCCCAGACCGACGAGGAAGGTGATCCAGATGCGATCGGGCAGCAGGAGGGCGGCGACCAGCAGGGCGAGGAGCCAGACTGCCGGCAGGCGTAGCCGCAGTTCCAGCGTGACGCGATCTGGCATGAGGCTATTGTGCCATAGAAGGCCGGGCCGTTACCAGCCCCGCCGGCGGGAACGTGACTCGGCGTCGGCTCAGCTGGCGCCCCGCCAGCCGCCGATCAGGCGCTTCCAGTGGAAGGCCGCGTCGGACAGCAGGTTGTCGGCACGGAAGAAGCGGGCCGAGAGGACGACGAAGAGGTAGGCGGTGGCGGCCAGCAAGGCGAGGCTCAGCAGGATCTGCCACAGGGGCACGGGGGCGACCGCCAGCCGGGTGACCATGCCGCTGGGCGCGCTGAAGGGGAAGAGGCTGAGGGCCAGGGAGAGGGATCCGTCGGGATTGTCCACGAACTCGCGGCCGAACATGAGCGTGGGCAGCAGGGGGACGACGAGGAGCCAGGTGACCTGCCCAGCCTCGCGGGCCGTGGGGGCGATGGCGCCCGCCGCGGCCATGACGGAGGCATAGAGCAGATAGCCCAGGATGAGGAAGAGGGCCGACCAGACCAGAAAACCGGGCGGGAACTGGAACTGCCCCAGATCGAGCGTTGGCCCGGCCTGGTTGAGCGCCAGCACCGCGGCGCCGGCCCAGACCAGAAGCTGGATCATGACGACGACGCTCATGCCCAGGATCTTGCCCACCATCATCTGCCGCGGATTCAGGCTGGTGAGCAGCACTTCGACGGTGCGGTTCTCCTTTTCGGCGGTGACGCTCTGCATCATGTAGCCGGCAGAGATGATCAGGATGAAGTAATAGACGTAGGGGATGACGCTGGCGACCAGAAGGGCCAGCGTTTCGTCGCCGCCGGCCGGCTCCTCGGGCGTGGCGAGCGCGTGCCGGGTCGCCATCTGGCCTGGCGTGGGGTTGAAGACGGCGCTGGCCAGCATCTCGTCGCCGGCCAGGTTGGCCACGAGGATGTAGTTGAGCAGCCATTCCTGGTTGCTGCCGATGGCCACGCCCGTGTTCTCGCCCTGGGTGAGCTGGAAGCTGCGGGCGAACACCGTCACCTCGCCGGAGGCCAGGTAGTCGGGGGGCAGGTAGAGCACCTGGCTGACGGCGCCGCTCTCCATGGCGTCCAGGGCGGCCTGCTGGCTGTCGTAGCGGGCGAACATGCCGGCAGGCACGCCGTCGGGCAGGCGCTGGATAATGCCGGCCTCGTCGACCAGGGCCACGATGGGCGGCGCCTGTTCGGCGGCGGTCGCCGCCGCGGCGCCCTCTGTGCCGGCATCGCCCCCGATCTCGTCCTGGAACAGGGCGTACAGGTTAAAGGCCAGCAAGATGGCGGGCATCAGGAATGTGAAGAGCCAGAACGATCGCTTGCGCAGCGTCGTGCTGATCGCGTGTCTCATGACGAGCCAGGTGGTGCGCATGGGGGGGGTCCTTTTGCGGGGTTAGTTTGTTGGGTTGCTAGTTTGGTGGTTAGTTTGTTGGTTTGCCTGCCAACCAGCCAACCAACCAACCAGCCAACCAGCCAACCAGCCAACTGACCTACTAACCTACTAACTCCTGAGCGCCTCCAGTGCCCCGCGGACGTTGAGGGGCTGGCCATAGCGGAGCATGCCGGCACGGAAGATGCGGGCGGCGGCCCAGATCATGAAGATGGCCGTGGCCGCAAGCAGCAGCCAGCCGGCGATGATCTGCCACGTGGGCACCGTGCCCAGCCCCCAGCGGAGCATGATGGACATGAACGAGGTTGGCGGGAATAGCGTCAGGAAGATCATGATCGGATTGCCCGGGTTCTGGAACAGGCTGCCGATGAGCAGGATGGGCAGGAGAAAGACGAGGTTGAGCAGGCCGGCGATCTGTTGCCCCTGCTGGAACTCCGTGACGACGCCGCCGATGGCGATCATGACGGCGGCGACCAGGGCGTAGGTGGGGAAGAAGAAGAGGGCGGCGATGCCCAGGTAGTCCCAGGGAACGGTGAGCGCCTGCAGGATGGGCACGCGTGGCGCTGCCAGCCCGATGATGGCCACCGCGGCCAGGATGTAGAAGGCGAGCTGGCCCAGGGCCGCCGCCAGCAACCCGAGCGCCTTCCCGGCGATGAGCTGGGTGGGCGACAGGGAGGTGATCATGATCTCCATCGTGCGGTTCTCTTTTTCGTCGGCCACGACCCGCAGCAGATAGCCGGCGGCGGACATGGTGGCGATCATGAAGAGGATGGCGGCGAAGAAGGGCATGACGAAGTTGATGATCTCGTTGCTGCTGAAGGTGCGCCCGCTGACCAGGTCCTCGACGACGACCTCGCTGCCCTCCAGGAGCCGGGTCTGCACGTCTGCCGGCAGCCCGGCAATCAGGTTGGCGCGTACGAAGTCGTCGAACTCCCGCCACACCGCGTTGCGCGGCGGGTCCTCCAGGAAATAGAGGTCTGTGGCCAGGTTGGCCGGGTAGTCGGGCGGCAAGACGAAGAAGGCCTGGATCCGCTCCGCCTCCAGGTCGGCGCGGGCGCTCGCCTCGTCCGGGTAGGCCCGAATCTCGACCCGGTCTTCCGGGTCTGGCAGGGTAGCCTGCTTGGCCGGGTCCAGCAGCCCGGTCGGGTCCACGTAGCCGACGGGCAGGTTGTTTTCCTGCGAGATGGCCACGGCGGCGACCAGGCCGACGAGCAGGGCCAGGCCGAGGGGGACGGCGAGCGTGCCCAGAAGATAGCCGCGCCGCAGCACCATGCGGCGGAACTCGTAGCGGGCGACGAGCCACAGGTTACGCATGGCCGGCCGCCTCCTCGCCGGGGGTGTCGCCCTCGTGGCGCGAGGATACGCCCCGCGTATCGTCGCGCACGATTTGGACGAAGATGTCGTCCAGCGAAGGCTCGGCCAGCTCGAAGCGCTCGACGCGGGCTTCCGGGCGGGCGGCCAGGTGGCGCAAGACGGCCTGCGGGTCGGCCCCGATGGCCAGGGCGACGTGCCAGGCCCCGTTTTCGTGGCGGGTCTCCAGGGCGCCGGGGATGTCGCCGAAGTCGCCCTGGCCTTCCAGGATGATGGCGTTGCCGGCGAAGTTGCGCTTGATCTCGGCGACCTGGCCATAGAGCACCGTCTCGCCGCGGTTGATGAGGACGATGCGCTGGCAGAGGGCCTCCACCTGGTACATCTGGTGGGTGGACATGATGATGCTCTTGCCCGCCTGGCGCTGCTCCTCCAGGATGTCCTTGACCAGGCGGGTGTTGACCGGGTCGAGGCCGGAGAACGGCTCGTCGATGACAATGAGGTCCGGGTCGTGCAGCAAGGTGGTGATGATCTGGGCCTTCTGTTGCATGCCCTTGCTGAGCTCCTGGACCTTCTTGGCCCGGTGATCGTACAGGTCCAGGCGTTGCAGCCAGCCGGTCAGCCGCTGGCGGGCCTCGGCCTCGTCCATCCCCTTGAGGGTGGCCAGGTAGATGAGGGTCGGCTCCAGCTTGAGATCCTTATAGAGGCCGCGGTCTTCGGGCAGGTAGCCGATGCGCTGGCGGGCGGCCTCGTCCATCTGGCCGCCGAAGAGGCGGATTGTGCCGGCATCCGGCTTGAAGATGTCCATCATCATGCGGATGGTTGTCGTCTTGCCGGCGCCGTTCGGGCCGAGCAGGCCGAAGATCTCGCCCGGCGCGACCGCGAACGAGACGTCGCGCACGGCCTGGACCTGGCCGAAGCGTTTGGAGACGTGGGAGACTTCCACGGTGGTCATAGCAGTGTCCTTGAGGCAGTATGGGCCTGGCGATCAGCGCGCCGACCGGCGGGCCAGGAGCGGCAGCTGCCAGCCGCCCGCGCGGATGTCGCGCTGCCGGAAGGCCCACCCGGCGAGCAAAACGAACGCGGCGCTGACGGCCAGCAGGCCGGCGAAGCGGGTCAGATCGAGGCCATCGATGGCGGCACCTCCCTGATAGTAATCATAGGGAAGCAGGCGGGCAACGGGTTCCAGGCGATCGCTCAGGCTGGCGAGCGCGGTGAGGACGTAACTGGCGACCATGACCAGCCCGGCGACCGCGCCTGCCAGCCGGCGTGCCGGCAGGAGCAGGGCCAGCGTCCCGTAGACCAGGATCTGGGCTCTGAGCGTGAGGAAAGGCAGGGCCATCTCGCCCCAGGTCACGTCTATGCTGCTGCCGCCCAGCGGCAGGACGTAGCCGAGCCAGCGGATCGCCATGAGGGCCATGGTCGCCGCCGGGAAGGCGAGGACGCGGCCCCAGAAGCGAGCCGCGCGGCTGGCGGGGCGGGCCAGGATGAGGTCCAGTCGCCCGGGCGCCTCGTCGATGCCCCGCAGCGCCTGTACGCGGCCATGCGTTGTGGACAGCTGTCCCAGGACGATAGCCGGTTCCCTCATGGTGTCCTTTGCGGCCGGCGGGCCGGTCAGCGTCGGCGCAGGTAGATGGCGTCGGCGCTCAGCCCGATGCTGAGCCCGCCGCCGAGGGCCAGAACCAGCGTGAGGACGAAGTAGGCGACGTCGCGCTGGGGCAGGGCGAGGGCGAGGCCGGCGACGACGCCGAGCAGGGCGCCGAGGGCGACAAAGAGTGGGATGAAAGAGCGACGAGCGGACGAAGTCATCTCAATTCTCCTGAAGGGACTTCTGTGAGGTTGGATCTGGCGTGGCGGCCGGGCTCAGGCGATCGAGCCAGCCGCCGATGCCTACGTAGCGGAAGTCGGCGCCGCCCAGGCATCGGAGCGCGCCGTAGAGGCCGTAGAGCGTGATCAGGACCATGAATCCCAGGGGACAGACCAGCAAGGCTATACCGGTCCACAGGGTGGGCGGCGGGACGTTCTGGTAGAGCTCCGGGTTGATCATGAGCGGTGGCAGGAAGAGGCCGAGCCAGGCAACGCCCCAGCAGGCGAAGGCGAGCAAGGCGATCAGGAAGGTAACGACCTGGAAGAGCAGGGCCTGGAGCGCCTGGCGCGCCGCGTAGGCGTCGCGCTCCCGCCGGGTCAGGTAGATGAGCAGGGCGACGGCGATGCCGCCGACGCCGTTGGTGGGGATGCCGATGATGATGCTGCCGTGGGCCAGGCTGGCCAGCCAGCGCTCTTCCTGGGAGGGGATATGTGCTTGACTGTTCATGGTTAGCTCCCTCTGGCAGCCGCCCGGGTGCGGAAACTGCCTATCTTCCTATACGGGAATCCGGCCCCGATGGCATCACGAAGGGGGACAGAGGCGAGGCGAGCCGTGAGCACACCCGGCTGCGGTGGCGCGCTGGACTGCTGGACTGCCTTGGCCCCATTCCCCTACGGTCCGGCCAGGAACTCCCATGCCCGGCTGAGCAGGGCCGGCACGGCTGCCGCCACGGGCGCCGACAGCGTCTCGCTCAGGGCGAATGACGCCCCGGCGACGGTGATGAGGCAGGCGGGCGGCACGCTGCCATACCAGTCGCGGGCCATGGCCAACAAGGACTCCGGGTTCTGGCGGTGGGTGAAGGTCGGGTCTGGCGTGTCGGCTGGAGCCAGGTGCCGGCAGGTCACCGCGCCGGGCGTGCCGCCGGCCGCGACGTCGAGAAACAGCACCCGATCGGCCTGGCTGATCGCTTCGGCCATTTCCGGCAGCAGCTGGTGGTCCGTGATCACATCCACGCCCGGCCGGTCAAGCGCCGCCGCTGCCAGCGGTCCGACGCCGTCGTCTCCGCGCAGGGCGTTGCCAATGGCGATGATCAGCGGCATGCTACGCTTCTGTCGCGCCGGCGGCCCGGTCCGAGCGCATCACCTGATCCAGTAGCGCCCCGTCCGGCCCAAGCAAATCGATTGCCAGCGGCATCTGGCCGTAGGCGTGCGTGGAGCAGCTCAGGCAGGGATCGAACGCGCGAATGACGGCCTCGACGCGATTGAGCATGCCTTCTTCGATCCGCTGATCGCGGATGAAATACTTGGCCACCTGGAAGACGCCCTTGTTCATGGCCAGGCTGTTGTAGCCGGTGGCGATGATCATATTGACCCAGGTGATCAGGCCGTTGCGGTCGATCTTGTAGTGATGCAGCAGCGTGCCGCGGGGCGCCTCCGACATGCCGACGCCCTCGAAGCGGTTGGCGGCGGCGCGGGCCCGCACGTGCGGGTCCAGGATGTCGGGCTCGGCCAACAGCCGCTCGATCTGCTCGATGCCGTAGATGATCTCGATCAGGCGCGCATAGTGGTATTGGAACGAGCTGAGCACGGCGCCGCGCTGCAGCATGCGAAACTCGGCCCACTCTTCGTCGGCGCGGGGTGTGCCGCAGCGGCTGATGATGTTCATTCGGGCCAGCGGCCCCACGCGGAGGATCCCGTCGGGATAGCCCATAGGCCGGTAGTACGGCGATTTGAGATAGGAGTCTGGCTCCACTGCCTCGGCCAGATACTGCGCGTAGTCAGAGGGATCGAGCTGATCGGCCACGATCTCGCCGACGGCGTCCACGATCCGGATCTTGCCGTCGTAATGCTCCAGCTCGCCCTTCGGGGTGACCAGGCCCATGAAAAGGCTGGGGAAGTTGGCGAAGGTGCGAATCTCGGCGTCGAAGCTGCCGAAGACGGTTTTGTACCAGTCGATGGTGCGCAACGCCCGGTTGAGCGCGTCAGGGATTGCCGCCCGGATCGCTTCGCGCTTCTCCCCTGTCAGCGGCGCGTTGACGCCACCGGGCACCACCCAGGCGGGGTGAATGCGCTTGCCGCCCAGCAGCTCGATGATCTGCTGGCCAAACTTCCGCAGGGCAATACCGTCCCGGGCCAGGTCGGGCCGGGTCTGGTGCACGCCAAACAGATTGCGCTGCGCCGGATCGGCATCCATCCCCAGTACGATGTCCGGCGACGAGAGGTGGAAGAAGCTCAGGGCATGGGACTGCACGAGCTGGGCCAGGTTGAGGATGCGGCGCAGCTTGGCCGCGGTGGGCGGGATCTCGACCGCGAGCAGCCGATCGCAGGCCTTGGCCGAGGCAACCAGGTGGCTCACCGGGCAGATGCCGCAGGTGCGGGCGGTCAGGGACGGCATCTCATGGAACGATCGGCCCTCGGCGAACTTCTCGAAGCCGCGGAATTGCGTCACATGAAAGCGCGCGCTGGCCACATGGCCCTCGTCGTCCAGCTGAATGGTGATCTTGCTGTGGCCTTCAATGCGGGTGACGGGATCGATGAGAATGGTCTGTGCCATGATGGTTCCCTCAGGCGCCAAAGCGATTCAGTTGGCTCAGGTCGGGCTGGCGCCCGGCCAGGAGCTCGGTCAGGACGTAGAAGATCGTGTCGGCGGAGGGCGGACAGCCCTGGATATAGACGTCGACGTCGACGACGAGGTGCACCGGCACCGACGTAGGCAGAAGGGGGGGGATGACCTCCAGGGGGACATGGTGGTTCAGGTCCGCGTTTTCCAGGTAGGCGCGATGGAGCACATCGGCCGTCTTGAACGGATTGCGCATGCCGGGCACGTTGGCCGTAACGGCGCAGTCGCCAAATGAGACCAGCGTGCGGGTATGGGCGCGCACCTTGCGGATCTTGGCCAGATCTTCGTCAGTGCTCACCGCGCCTTCGACGAGGGTGATGTCCACCATCTCCGGGAACTCCTTGGCGTCGACCAGCGGGCTATAGACGAGATCCGCCTGTTTGGCCAGCTCCAGGATGCGTTCGTCGATGTCCAGAAAGGACATGTGGCAGCCGGAGCAGCCGTCGAGCCAGATGGTGGCCAGCGTTGCTTTGCTCATCGTCTGCCCTCCCGCATGATCTTCAGGTACGGCACGAAATCGCGCCGCTTGATCATCTCGGCCACCGAGCGCCCCTTGGCGAACAGGGCCCCGGTCGGACAGACCTGAACGCATTTGCCGCAGTTGGTACACGTCTGGGAGTTGCCCCAGGGCTCATTCAGATCGGTGATGACTCGGCACTCGACGCCGCGGCCCATGACGTCCCAGGTATGGGCCCCTTCGATCTCATCGCAGACGCGGACGCAGCGGGTACACAGGACGCACCGGTTGTGGTCCACCGCGAAGTAGGGGTGGGAGGCGTCCACGGGCAGGCTGGGGTGCAGGTAAGGCACGCCAACGCGTTGCAGGCCCAAACCGGAGGCCAGGTCCTGCAGCTCGCAATGGCCGTTGGAGACACAGACGGAGCAGACGTGGTTGCGCTCAGAGAGGAGCAGGTCCACGATCATCTTGCGGTACGTCATCAGCTGTTCCGACTGGGTGATGACCTCCATCCCTTCGCGCACCATGGTGACGCAGCTAGGGAGCAGGCGGGAGGAGCCGCGCACTTCCACCAGGCACATGCGGCAGCCGCCGTACTCGGAGATGCCGCTCAGGTGGCACAGGGTGGGGATGTGGATGCCGTTTTCGCGGGCGACTTCGAGGATCGTCTCGTCGGCGCGGGCGCCGATGTCACGCCCGTCGATCTTCAGGGTCTTGATTTGCGAGGGCATTCTCATGCCGGCACCTCCAGGCTCCGATCCGCGGCTGAGGCAAAGCCTTCTTCCGCGAGCAAGAGCGCTTCATACTCCTCGCCGAAGTAGTGTAGGGTAGTCAGTACCGGGTTAGGCGCCGACTGACCAAGCCCGCACAGGCTGGTGTTCTTGACCATGTCACAGAGTTTGTTCAGCAGCGTCAGATCGCGCCGGGTGGCCTTGCCGCGCGCGATCTTGTCCAGAATGTTGTACATGTGCACGGTGCCCACGCGGCAGGGGGTACATTTACCGCAGGACTCGGTCATGCAAAACTCCATGAAGTAGCGGGCCACGTCGACCATCGAGGCGGTGTCGTCCATGACGATCATGCCGCCGGAACCCATGATCGAGCCGAGCTCGGCGAGCGACTCATAGTCGACGGGGGTGTCCAGGTAGTCGGCGGGGATGCAGCCACCCGAAGGCCCGCCGGTCTGCACCGCCTTGCACGGTTTCCCGTCGGGCACGCCGCCGCCCATATCCTCGACGATCTCACGCAGCGTGATGCCCATCGGCACTTCGATCAGGCCGGTGTTGGTGATGCTGCCAGCCAGCGCGAAGACCTTGGTGCCCTTGCTCGACGGTGTGCCGAGACCGGCGTACCAGGCGCCGCCGCGCCGGATGATCGGGGCCACGTTGGCGAACGTCTCCACGTTATTGATCAGGGTGGGTTTGCCCCACAGGCCATACTCGGCCGGGTAGGGTGGGCGGGGGCGAGGCTGGCCCCGCTTGCCTTCGATGGAGGCGATGAGCGCGGTCTCTTCGCCGCAAACGAAGGCCCCGGCGCCGAGGCGGATCTGAATATTGAAGCTGAACGTGGTCCCGCAACAGTTGTTGCCCAGTACGCCGAGGCGCTGTGCCTGGCGAATGGCGGTCTTCAGGCGCGCCACCGCCAGCGGGTATTCGCCGCGGACGTAGACGTAGCCCTGGGTGGCCCCCACCGCGTAGCCGGCGATGGCCATCCCTTCCAGGACCCGGTGCGGGTCGCTTTCCAGCACGGCGCGGTCCATGAAGGCGCCCGGGTCGCCCTCGTCGGCGTTGCAGATGACGTACTTTTCCGGGCCGTCGGCCTTGGCCACCGTGGTCCATTTCAGGCCGGTCGGGTAGCCGCCGCCGCCGCGCCCGCGGAGGCCGCTGGTGGTGACCTCATCGATGACTTCCGCCGGGGACATGGTGGTCAGCGCCAGGACGAGCGCCTCGTACCCGCCAACGGCGACGTAATCTTCGATGCGCTCTGGATCGATCAGGCCGCTGTTTTCCAGGACGATCTTGGTCTGGCGGGCGAAGAAGGGGGCGTCGAGCGAGGCCTGCAGGCGAGCGGCCGTCTCGCCATGTTGCTCCGCGACCAGGCCGGGCGCATCCTCGGCGGTGACGTGCTGAAAGAGCTCGGTCTGGCCGTCTTTGTGGTCGAGGCCGACCAGGGGGCCGTTGGCGCACAGGCCAAGGCAGCCGACGCCTTTGACGCGACAGTCGCCGGCGCGGCCTTGCTCCTGGATGGTGGCGTCCAGGGCATCCTTGACGGCCCCGCTCTGAGCGGAGAGGCAGCCGGCGGCCGTGCAGACGCGAAATGTATGGGTGAACCGGGCGGCGTCCGCCTGTTCTTTCTGGATCGTTTCTTCGAGCCGTTCGATCATGATGCCGGCACCTCCGTTCCGTTGGCGGTGGCCTGCTTGAGCTGGCCCAGCGTCCTCTCCGGCGTCAGCTTACCTTCGACGGCCCCGTCGATGACGGCGACCGGGGCCACGCCGCAGGAGCCGACGCAACGGGCGGTGAGCAGGGAGAGCTGACCGTCGGCCGTGGTCTCGCCCGGACGAATGCCGAAGGCGGCCTCAATATCGGCCAGGAGCTGGGGCGCTCCCTTGATGTAGCAGGCGGTGCCCAGGCAGACGACGCAGGCGTGCTTGCCGGCCGGTTTGAGGCTGAAGAGGTGGTAAAAGGTCGAGACGCCATAGACGTGGCTGCGGGCACGCGCAGCTCGTGGGCCACGTAGCGCAAAGAGGTCTCGTCCAGATAGCCGAACGCTTCCTGGACCGTGTGCAGCGTCTCGACGAGGGCGTCCCGGGCGTAACCGTTGCGCCGCATCGCCGCGAGCACGAAGCGCCAGCGGACGTCATCGCTGGGCGGCTCCATCCGGGTCTGAAGTGGGGTCATCTCACACTCCTGGCGATCTGTCGTGATGGCGAGTCGCGGCCGGTGGGCGGGCCGGTCGCTCCGGGACAGTATGCCAGGACGGCGCGCGGGGAGGGCAATGCCAAACGCCAGCCCGATTTGTGAAGAATGTCGCAATTTGTGGGGCGATTCGTCTGAATCGCCTGCGGCTCACCGGCACGCTACGCGACTCAGGCGAGTCGCGCCACAGTCTGGCTCCATCGGCACGCTACGCGACTCGGGCGAGTCGCGCCACAGTCTGGCTCCACCGGCACGCTACGCGACTCGGGCGAGTCGCGCCACAACGTTGCTCGGTCTGCCCCCTGGTGGCGCGATCTGCCAGGATCTCTACTATCTGCCTGCCATGGCAGACAGCGCGATCTGCCAGATCGCGCCACGGGTCGCCTGTCAGTCGACGCTCAGTTCGGGCTGCAGTCGAGCGTCAGGTTCTGGGTCACCGGATCGTAGAGAAACGCGCAGGCGAACAGGTTCGGCGGCACGTTGAAGGCCGAGTTGATCGTGTTGGTGAAACAGGCCGGCAGGTTGGCCTGGAAGAGCGTGAAGGATTGCGCCGTGGCCGGGTTGTAGAGGAAGACGCGGAAGAACTTGGCGCTGTCCCCGGTCGAGTAGGCCACGGAGAGCGGGTTGTAGGTGACATTGACCGCGGTGGGGTTGCACGGGGTCGGCGTGGGAGTGGGCGTGAACGTGGCCGTGGCGGTGGGGGTCGGCGGGGCGCAAGGCACCGCGTCGTCCACCTGGCCGCGAATCTCGCCACCCGGGAAGGCGGACGAGTGGATGTTCACATACGACAGCCCGGCCAGGAGGT
>JBFGLK010000028.1:0-12070 GCA_041576195.1 Promineifilaceae bacterium (SeqCode) | reverse complement strand
TCCGACGGGGGCGATCCGGCCGTCGACCTCCACTGGCAGGGGCCGGCGGCGATGACGGCGCGCTTCGCCCGCTTCCCGGAGGCGCTGGCCCGGGTGGCGGAGCTGACCGCCCGCTGCCGGCACGCCCTGCCGGACGGCGAGCCGCTCTGGCCAGCGCTGCCGGCAGCCTGGCATGCCGACCCCGACCTGCCCCCGGACCCCACCGTCGACCAGATCCTCGAGACCCACGCCCGGGCCGGGCTGGCCCGGCGCTATACGCCCCCACCCCCTGACGCCCCGGAGCGACTGGCCCGCGAGCTGGCGGCCATCACGGGCCGCGGCTTCTCCCCCCTCTTCCTGCTGGTGGCCGACATCGTCCGCTTCGCCCGGGAGGCCGACATCCCGGTCAACACCCGCGGCAGTGTGGCCAACTCCCTGGTCGCCTACTGCCTGGGCGTCACCACGGTCGATCCCCTGGCGCACGGGCTCCTCTTCGAGCGCTTCCTCAATCCGGCGCGGGCCAGCCTGCCGGACATCGACCTGGATTTTTGCAGCCGGCGGCGCGACGAGGTGCTCGACTATGTGCGCCGCACCCACGGGGCCGATCGCGTGGCCCTGGTGGCCACCGTCAGCACCCTGCGCCTCAAGTCGGCCGTCCGCGAGACGGGCAAGGCGCTCGGCCTGGATGAGGACGCGCTGAGCGCCCTCGCGCGCCAGCTCCCGCGCGGCTGGCACCCCGACCCCCGGCGCCGCGACACCCGCACTCTGGGTGAGATCGCCCCCACGCTCGCCGACCCCCGCCAGCGGGCCGTCGCAACGCTGGCCGACCGGCTGGTTGGCCAGCCCCACCACCTGAGCATCCACCCGGGCGGCATCGTCATCACGCCCGGCCCGCTGACGGATTGGCTGCCCCTGCAGTGGACGCCCAAGGGGTTCATGATCACCCAGTTCGACCACGGCGACGTGGAGGCGATCGGCCTGCCCAAGATCGACCTCTTGGGCATCCGGGCGCTCACCGTCATGGCCGACGCCGCCGCCCTGGTGCGTCGCCATCATCGCCCCGACTTTCGCCTGGATGCCATCCCGCTGGACGAGCCTGCCACCGGCGACATGCTGGCCGCCGGCGACACGGTGGGCGTCTTCCAGTGCGAGTCGTCGGGCGCCAGGCGCACCCTGCGGCAGCTACGCGCCCGCTCGGTGCGGGACCTGGCCGTGGCCAACGCCTTCTTCAAGCCGGGCCCGGCCCTGGGCGGCATGGCCGCCGCCTTCGTGCGCCGCTACCGGGGCGAGGAGCCTGTGACCTTCCTGCATCCCGCCCTGGTCCCGATCCTGGCCCCGACCCAGGGCGTGCTCCTCTTCCAGGAGCAGATCCTGCGCGTGGCCCGCGAGGTGGCCGGGCTGAGCTGGGCCCAGGCCGACCAGTTGCGCCGCGGCATGAGCAAGTTCGACGCCGGGGCGATCGACGCCTTGCGCGAGCAGTTCGTGACCGGCTGCCGGCAACACGCCGGCCTCTCCCCCGGCCAGGCCGCCCGGCTCTGGGAGCAGGTCGTCCCCTTCGCCGGCTACGGCTTCAACCAGGGCCACGCCACCGCCTACGCCGACGTCAGCTACCGCTCCGCCTACCTGAAGGCGCACTGGCCGGCAGCCTTCCTCTGCGCCCGGTTGGCCGACTACGGCGGCTTCCACCACCCGGCGATCTACATCGAGGAGGCACGACGACTGGGCATCCCGGTACGGGCGCCCCACGTCAATCATAGCGGCCGCCGCTTCACCCTGAGGCGGGCCGGCGGGCAGGCCACGCTCTGGATGGGGTTGGGCCAGGTCCGGGACTTGCGCCGGGTCTCCGTCCGGGCCATCCTCGCCGCCCGCGCCGAGGGAGGGTTCCGCGGCCTGCGCGACCTGTTCGACCGCGTCCCCCTGCACGCCAAAGAGGTGCACCACCTGATCCAGGCCGGGGCCCTGGACGGCCTGGGCCCCAGCCGGGCGGCGCTCCTGGCGGAGGCGGGCGCCCTGGAGCGTGCCGGCAGCCCGGGCCAGCTCCGCTTCGACTTCGGCCTCGAGGAGGCGGCCGTGCCGGCAGAGAGCGCCGCCGAGCGCCTGGCCTGGGAGCGCCAGATCCTCGGCCAGCCGGTCAGCGTGCACCCGCTGGCCCTGGCGCCCGGGCTGGCGGCCGGCGCCACGCCCCTGCGCGCGCTGCCGCAGTCCGCGGGCGCCACGGCGATTGCCGGCACGCGCCTGCCTGGGTGGACCGGAGGCAAAGGCTTCTTCTTTGGGGACGGCGAGACCTACGTCGTGGTTCAGGCGCCCCCGGAGATCCGCCCGCCTGTCTGGCAGGCCCGGCGCCTGGTCGGGCGCTGGCAGCCGGACGCCTGGGGAGACGGCTGGTTCGTCGCCGATCGCATCGAGCAGACCGCGGACTGAGGACACCCAGTCGGCCTGGTGCTCGGTGCCTGCTCCCTTCGCGAATCCAGGCGCCTAAACAAAAGCCCCCCGCCGGGTGGCGGGGGGCTTTTTGAGAAGGAGAGAAAAGGATCGAATCAACCTGCCGGCGCGCTAATCGGTAGCAGATTGCCCATAGCTTAGCGACCTCGCCAACGGCGGAGAAGTTACATTTGTCAGGGGCATTGGATGACATTCGTAATCTGGGAATCGCTGGGATAGTACTAAGGTCCCATTACAAGATCGTTGGCTCGAACGACATTGGTTAATGGTAGGCTTAAGGTCCGTTCGGTATGCTACCTGTGCCGACGTGGGGCGATGCCGCGCGGGGTGGCCGTGCCCGAGCGCACAAGATCGTGCCCACTCCTGCTGGAGTCAAGCCATGCCGCCCACCGGTGGCATGGCCAATCTACAGAGACATAGCGGCATTGCCGCGCACATTAAGCGGTCATGACGGATCGCCGCCTTCACCGGGAAACCTGTTTCCGTTGCACTGATGTTTGCATATGATTCGGCTACATATCCCACCCTGCGCGCCAATTTCCGACAATAGGACATTTCATTCCGTGGACAACTTGTTTCATGAAGAACATCTACCTCAAAGCCCTCGCGTTTCTGGTCGCCCTGGGTTGCTTCTATTCGATTGAGATCCTCTACTTCGGGCAATCAGACCGCACGACCGGCGAGGCCGGTCTGGTCCTGTTGGGCCTGCTGGCGCCGATTCTGACGCTGGCGTTTCCGCACTTCAGCCGCCGCTCCTTGGCGCTGCCCGTCGTCGGCTGGGGCGTTGTGTTCCTCGCCGCGCAGTTGCTGGTGCTCGGCGCAGGGGCGCTCGACGCGGCCGGCATCTTGCGCCTCATGCTGCGGCTGGGCATCTTCCTGGTCGTTATCGGCCTGGCCCACGTCCTGAGCCGGAGCCTGCTGCAGTTCTACCTGACTGTGCGGGAGCTGACGCAGGTGGCGCCCACGGCCCGGTTGCTCGTGGCGGACGAGACGACGCCGGCTGTGCGGCGCGAGCTGGCGCGCAGCCGGCAATACGAGCGGCCGTTGAGCGTGATCGTACTGGAGGAGCCGCCGGCGCCGGACCAGGAAGCGATCAATCGCCTCATCCTGGAGGCCCAGCAGGCGTTCCTCCAGGAGTACTATCATCTTAAGTTCGTGGAGGCCGTGCGCCAGTCGTTGCGCCCCATGGACGTGCTCATGACCCACGGAAACCGGCTGGCCATCCTCTGTCCCGAGGGCACGGAGGGCGCCACCTACGAGTTATCGGCCCGCATCCGGGCCAACGTGGCGGCCAAATTAGCGCTGCCGATCGAGATGGCCGCGGCCCGTTTTCCGGAAGAAGGGCTGACCTTCGCCGGGTTGCTGGCCACGGCCGACGAACGGCTGGATGAGCGGGCCGCCGCCACGACGTCGCGCCAGAGCTCGTCGTCTTCGCTGCTCGGCACGCACTCCACCTGAACGGGAGGTTGACCAGAGCCGACCGGGGGGCGCCGGGCGCGACGCGCCCACGCCGAGGGCCCAGCAGGTGCTGCGCCCGGCACGGTACTCCCCCTTTGGCGATAAGCGCATGACCCTTCAGCGCAACCTGGACGATCGTCAGGAGCCAGGCGAGATGAAACGCCGCGAACCGCAACGAGAGTGGTGGCTTAACGTCAACCCGAACGAGGCGCTCCTGCGCGGTCGCGACTACCTGGCGGCCAAACGGATGCTGGACTTCCTCCTCGTCCTGCTTTCGCTGCCGGCAGTCGTGCCCGTCATGTTGATCATCGCCCTGCTCATCAAGCTCGAATCGCCGGACGGCCCGATCATCTTCACCCAGTTGCGCACTGGCAAAGACGGCAATCGCTTCAAGATGCTCAAGTTCCGCACGATGGTGGCCAACGCCGAGGAGATGAAGCACCGGCTGGCCCACCTGAACGAGTTGGAATGGCCCGACTTCAAGATCACGAACGATCCCCGGATCACCCGCATTGGGCGCTTCCTGCGCAAGACGAGCCTGGACGAGCTGCCGCAGCTGTTCAACATCCTGGTCGGCCAGATGAGCCTGGTAGGCCCCCGGCCGACCTCGTTCGCCCCGGAAACCTACGTCCTGTGGCAGACAGAGCGCCTGGACGTGCCACCCGGCCTCACCGGCCTGTGGCAGGTGGTGGGCCGCGGCTCGATGGAGTTCGAAGACCGGGTGGCGCTCGACGTCGTCTACGTTGAGCGGCGTTGCCTGCGCCTGGACTTACTCATCCTCTGGCACACGGTGGCCGCCGTCTTCGAGGGCCGGGGCGCCGTCTGATGGGTCAGCCAGCGATCGCCCTGATCCGCACCTTCGCCTCCGCGCCGATTGGCGACAGCGTCGAGGGGATGCTGCGGGACGCCTTTCCCGAGCATGCGCTGGACGTCTTCGACGTTACCCGCCTGATCCAGGCGCATCCGCTGGCGGCTGGCCTCAATCTCTTCGCCGTCGCCCGCCACTACGGCCCGGACCTGTTGCGCGGCACCAAGCGACCGCGGAGCGCCTTCCTGGCGACGCCCTATCTCTTCCGGCAGGTACGCGGCTGGCTGCGGGCGCGCCTGGCGGCGCGGGACTACCACTTCACGTTCCAGTTGCAGTCCCTGTTCGACGCCAGCACAGACCGGGCGCCCCACTTCGTCTACACGGACCACACCCACCTGGCCAACCTGGAGTACCCTGACTTTGACCCACGCCGGCTCTATGCCGCGGCGTGGATTGCCCTGGAGCGCTCCATCTACCAGCGGGCCACGCGCGTCTTCACCCGTAGCAGCAACATCGCCCGCTCGCTCAGCGAGCAGTACGCCATCGCGCCGGAGAAGGTGCACTGCGTCTATGCGGGCAGCAACGCCCGCCTACCCGACGCCGCCCCAGATCCGGCGCGCTATGCCGGCAAACGCGTCCTGTTCGTCGGCCTCGACTGGGAGCGCAAGGGCGGCCCAACGCTCCTCGACGCCTTCCGCCAGGTGCTCGCCGTCCACCCGGACGCCCACCTCACCATCGTGGGCGCCGCGCCCGCCGTCTCCCTGCCCAACATCACCGTCGTCGGCCCCGTGCCGGTGGGCGAGGTGCACCGCTACTACGAATCCGCCTCCCTCTTCTGCCTCCCGACGACGCTGGAGCCGTTCGGCGTCGTCTTCGTCGAGGCGATGGCCCACGGCCTGCCGCTCGTCGCCACCCGGGTGGGCGCGGTACCGGACTTCGTCATAGAGGGCTATAATGGCGCGCTCGTGCCCCCCGGCGACGCCGGGGGTCTCGCCGAGGCCCTGATCCGACTGCTCGGCGACGCGGATCGCTGCCGCGGCTACGGAGAAAACAGCCGGGAGCTGGTGCGGGAGCGCTACAACTGGTCGGGCGTCGGTCGGGCGATTCGATCGCACATCGAAGCGGCCCTGGAACCGGGCCACACAGGTCATCATGTTCCCTAAACCCGCCGTGCTCCGCCTGGTTGCCGGCATGCTCCTGCTGGCCAGCCTGCTGCTGGCTCGCCAGCTGGCGGCCTCCGGCGATCCCTGCCCCGATATTTCGCCCCTCGCCTGCACCGAGGTCAAGCGCTGGCCCGATCAGCTGTTCGCCTTCGACGGCGCCGACGGCGGCCTCGCGGATCGCCACGGTGCCGGCACCGGCTTCACCATGGTCGACCCGCCCTCCTCCCCCGGTAACCCCACGCCGGATCCGTCGGCCCCCGGCTTCTGGCCGGACAAGCTGACGCTAGCCGGCGGCAACCTGGTCATCACCACCACCAGCGGCCTGGCCTTCCAGGGCCTGGACAGCCAGGACAACGCCCTGGGCATCGGCCTCGATCTGAGCGTGCCGGCCAGCCTGCGCACCACCCTCGTCGCCCTCCCCCCGGCGCCGGGCGGCTTCGCCCAGGCCGGGCTCTGGTTCGGCGTCTCCGGCATCGGCCCCAGCGGCCTCGGCGGCACCGGCACGGCCGAGGACGACTACGTCAAGCTCGTAGCCATCTCCGACACGCCCGGAACCTGGGAGGTGCAGGCGCTGCGCGAAGCCGATGGCGTGGCCGTCGGTAGCAGCAACGACCCGATCGACGGGGCCCTGCCCCTGACCCTCTGGCTTGAGCTCAACCCGTCCCTGCGCACCATCACCGCCCGCTACTGCAACGACGCGGTCTGCGACCCGGAGACGAGCACCGTGCTGCTCACCTTCTCCGACGTTCCCGGCGAGTGGTTCAGCACCGACCAGGCCGGCATCGACCTCCGCGTCGGCACGCGCAGCATGGGCGGCCTCTTCGCTTCGCACCGCCAGGCCATGGCCGTCCAGACGTTTGCATTCGCCGACTTCGCCTATACTGCCGGCGTCTCCACGCTGCCGTTCAGCTCCCCCGACGGCGTCGACTTCGACACCTGGCGCATCGAACCGGTGACCAAGCCGACCGCCATGGCCTGGGGCCCCGACGACCGGCTCTACGTCGTCGACGTCACCGGCATCATCACCGCCCTGACCATCGATCACGCCAGCCGGACCGTCCTCGATCAGCAAGTCATTGCTACTGTCGCCAACCGGCTGGCACTGGGGCTGGCCATCGATCCCGACTCCACGCCGACCGACGTCATCCTCTGGGTGGCCCACTCCGATCTCAACCAGCTAAACGGGCAGGCCAACTCGGGGACGGTGACGCGCCTCACAGGACCGTCTTTCGCCACCCGCCAGGACGTCATCACCGGCCTGCCGCGGGCCATCGCCAATCACGCCACCAACAACATCCGCTTCGGCCCCGACGGGCGCCTCTACATCGCCCAGGGCGGCAACACGGGCGCCGGCGCTGCCAACGACGGGGGCTCCGAGTTCGGCCCCCGACCAGAGCAGCCACTCTCGGCCGCCCTCCTGGTCGCCGACGTGAAGGCCCCCGGCTTCGACGGCTCCTGCACCTCCCAGATCGACCCGGACGGCGCCATCATGGACGCCACCGGCGTGGCGGCCCGCGACGTTCCTTGCGACGTGACGGTGGTGGCCTCCGGCCTGCGCAACATGTATGAGTTCGTCTTCCATAGCAACGGGAGCATCTATGGAGCGGACAATGGGCTCGGCGTCGTCGGCACCTTCCCGGACTTGCCGCCGTCTGACCTGGCCTGGGACCCGGCGACCGGGTGCGAGGGCATGATCATCGGCAGCGGCGCCATCAACGCCCACTTCCCCGGCGAGCGCGCCGACCTGGTCCAGCGCATCGTGCCGGGCGGCTACTACGGCCATCCCAACCCATCGCGCGACGAGTGCCTCTTCTTTGGCGGCAATCCCACCGCCGCCCCGGACTATCCTGTGCCGACCACGTCCGCTCAGATGACCGTGGACTATCAGGACACGGACAAATACGAAGTGGGCCGGCAGCCGGCGCCCAACTGGGTACCCGCCCTCTTCAGCCTGGGCCTGAACAAGTCGGCCAACGGGGTGATTGAGTATCGCTCGAACGGCGCCGCCTTTTGTGGCCGGCTGGACGGCGACCTGCTGTTCACTTACTTCTCGCAGGCGGATCAGATCCGGCGCCTGACACTGGGCCCGGGCGGCCTCAGCGTGGCCACCGACCAGGCGCTCATCCGCAGCACTGCCGAGACCGGGGGCGAAGGGCTGAGCAACCCGCTGCCGATCGCCCAGGACTCGGTGGGCCGCCTCTACGTGGGCGAGTTCGGCACAGACAAGATGACCATCTTCGAGCCGATTAACGTCGGCCTGTGGACGGCGGACGGGCCGGCCTCGATGCCGGTCGCCCTGCTGGATGCCGGCAGCGCCGTGATCGACGGGCGGCTCTACGCCGTGGCCGGCAAGACGAACAGCGGTCCACAGCGCACGCTCTACGCTTACACGGCCGACGACAACGCCTGGACGCAGCTGGCCGACCTGCCGGCTGCCTACCCCGGCGTGGAGAACCCGGCCGTGACGGCTGTCAACGGCCGGCTCTACGCCTTCGGCGGGGCCACCGCCGCCTTCTCGGGCGCGGTGGCCAAGGCCGCCGTCTACGACCCGGTTGCCGGCACCTGGGCGATGCTGCCTGACATGCCCACGGCCCGCGGCGGCGCCGCCGCCGCCGCTCTGGGCGACGACA
This sequence comes from Promineifilaceae bacterium (SeqCode), assembly GCA_041576195.1. Lineage (GTDB taxonomy): Bacteria > Chloroflexota > Anaerolineae > Promineifilales > Promineifilaceae > JAGVTM01. The sequence goes on along the minus strand of JBFGLK010000028.1, from coordinate 3,590 downwards.
TCTACGTCATTGGCGGCCTGGACGCCGGCGGCGACTCGGTGGCCACCGTGGCGATCTTCAACGTCACCAGCGGGATGTGGCGCGCCGGCGATGACCTGCCGTCCGCCCGCGACAACGCCGGCGCCGCCGTCATCGACGGCGCGGTGCTGGTGTTCGGCGGCCGCCTGCGGGCCGGCGGCGTGGAGGTCGAGTCGACGCTCAACACCGTGACCAGCTACACGCCGTCTGGCGGCTGGGAGACGCGGGCGCCGATGCCCACCGGGCGCCGCGTCATGAACGTCGTCGTCGTCGACGGCGAAGCGATCGTCATCGGCGGCGAACGGGCGCCGGACGGCAGCGCCTTCTCCGCCACCGAAGGTTACGATCCCGTGTCAGACAGCTGGCGCCTCCTCACCGAGATGCCCGCCGCCCGCCACGGCGCCGTGGCCGGCGTGATCGACGACCTGGTCGTCGTGGCCGGCGGCGGCCCGACCGGCGGCACCTCGTTCACCGACGACGTGGACGTCTTCCACTTCACCTGCCTGTCAGGCTTTGAAACCGGGACCCTGCTCTATCTGCCGGGCTTTCTGCGCGACTAGAGAATCGCCTATGATCCAGTCTTTATCCCTCTGGCACATTCTGCGACGCGGTTGGTGGCTCAGCCTGGTGGGCGCGCTGGCCGCGGCCGCCAGCGCCTACGCCATCGCCAACGCGTCGCCCCGCGTCTATCGCTCGACGGCCCGCTACATCGTCAGCCCGAACCTGGACGACGCCGAAGACGCCGATCTCTTCCGCCGCAGCCTGGACACCCTGGAACGACCGTCGATCATCGCCACCTACGTCGAGGTGTTCAAAAGCCAGCGCATCTGGGTCGCCGCGCGGGAATCGCTGGACCTCTCGCCATCCGACGTGCTCGACTATCGCCTGGTGGCGGTCAGCCTGCCGGAGGCGAACGTCATCGAGATCGCGGTGGAAGGCGGCGATCCAGCACGGGCCCGCGACCTGGTTAACGCCGTCGGCCGGGAGGGCACGGCGCTCGTGCGCGACCTCTACGTCCTCTATGATGTTACGTTGCTCGACGGGCCGGGCGTGCCCGGCGCAGCGCTGCGCCCGCAGCCGCTCCGCGACGCGGCGGTCGCCGCCGTCCTGGGCGCGGTCGCCGGCTTTGGGCTGGCCTGGCCGTATGCCCTACTGCGGGGCGGGCAGGCTGCGCGGCGACGCTAGCGCGGCAGACCGGACCGGACACCCTCCGGACCGACCGCCCGAGCACGGACCCCACCCGGCATGATACCGCCACGCCCAGACTATCGATCGACGCCCTCGCCGCGTCCGATCGCCTACATGATGTCCCGGTTCCCGAAGCTGACCGAGACATTCATCCTCTATGAGATCCTGGCGCTGCGCCGGCTTGGCCTGGCGATCGAGATCTTCCCGCTGCGGCGCGTGACCGAGCCGGTGGCCCACCCGGAGGCGGAACGGCTGGCCGGGGAGGCGCGCGTCACCCAACCGCTATCGGCCGTGACCCTGGCCGCGCATCTCGGCTGGCTGCGGCGGGCGCCCATCCGCTATGCCCGCGCCTGGGGGGCCATGCTCTGGGGCAACCGGCACTCAGCCAAGTTCCTGGTGCGCGCCGTCTACGCCGCCTGGGTCGGCGCGGCGATGGCCCGTGAGATGGAGGCGCTCGGCGTGCGCCACATCCACGCTCACTGGGCCACGCACCCGACCGCGGCCGCCCACTTCATCCATCGCCTGACGGGCATCCCTTACAGCTTCACCGCCCACGCCCACGATCTCTACGTCAACCAGACCATGCTGGCGGCCAAGCTGGCCGCGGCCGCCTTTGCCGTCACCATCTCCGAGCACAACCGGGCGTTCCTGCGCAGGCGGTTCGGGGACGCGCTGGCGGCGAAGGTCCGGGTCGTGCGCTGCGGCGTGGACACGGACCGCTTCCAGCCGCCCGCGCGGCCGGCGCCGCCTCACCCATTTACCATCGTCTGCGTCGGCCGGCTGGAGCCGAAGAAGGGCCAGGCCGTCCTGATCGACGCCTGCCGGCACCTGGCCGCGTCCAGCCTCGACTTCCGCTGCCTCATCGTCGGCGACGGCCCGGAGCGACCGCGGCTGGAAGCGGCCGTGGCGGCGGCCGGCCTGGACGGCCCGATCACCTTCGCTGGCCGGCTGACGACGGATGCGGTGCGCGATCTATTGGCCCGGGCGGACGCCATGGCCCTGCCCAGCGTGCGCCTGCCCTCCGGCAAACAGGAAGGCATCCCGGTGGCGCTCATGGAGGCGATGGCCATGGGCCTACCCGTGGTCGCCAGCCGGCTCTCAGGCATCCCCGAGCTGGTCGAGGACGGGGTCACCGGCCTCACCGTGCCAGAGCGGGATCCCGCGGCCCTGGCCGCGGCGCTGCAGCAACTCCACGCCGACCCCGATCGGGCCCGACGGTTAGGCGCCGGCGGGCGGGCGCGCGTCCTGGAGGCGTTCGACCTGCACCAGAACGCCGCCGCGCTCTACGCGCTGCTGACCGGCGAGCGTCCACCGACGGCCGACGGCCCGGCGCCACAAACTGTCCCCGAGGATGTGACGGCGACATGACGAAGCGCCCGACCCCCTCCTGGTGGCTCTTCTGGGCCGCCGCCGGCCTGGCGGCCTACACCTACGCCGGCTTCCCCCTGCTGACGCTGCTGCGCGGCCGGTTGTGGCCTCGCCCCTTCCGGCAGGCGCCGGTCACGCCCCACGTCTCGTTTATCGTCGCCGCGCACAACGAAGCGGCCGTGATCCGGGCGAAGATCGACAACGCCCTCGGCCTCGACTACCCCGCGGACCGATTGGAGATCGTCGTCGCCTCCGACGGCTCCGACGACGGCACCGACGCGATCGCCGCCGCCATAGACGACCCTCGGGTGCGCCTGCTCGCCCTGCCCCGCGGGGGCAAGAACCGGACGGTCAACGCGGCCGTGGCCGCCAGCAGCGGCGAGATCCTCGTCTTCACCGACGCGGATAGCCTGCTGGCGCCGGACGCCCTGCGCCGGCTGATCGCCCCGTTCGCCGACCCGGGTGTGGGCGGCGTGGCCGGGGACTACCGCTACGCCGCCGATGGCCAGGATGGTGTGGGCGAGCGCGCCTATTGGAGCTTCGACCGCCTGCTCAAGGAAAGCCAGAGCCGCAGCGCCAGCGTCACCAGCGCCACAGGCCAGATCTACGCCATCCGCCGGGCCCTCTTCCGGCCGGTGCCGTCGGGCGTGACGGACGACGCCTACATCTCGCGCCACGTCGTCGGCCAGGGCAAACGACTCGTGTTCGCCCCCGGCGCCATTGCCCGCGGCCCCATCGCCGACGCCGACGGCGAGTTCCGGCGCAAGGTGCGCATCAGCACCCGCGGCCTGTCGACGGTGCGCGCACAGGCCCACCTGCTCGATCCCCGGCGCTACGGCGCCTACGCCGTCCAGCTGCTCACCCACAAGGTGCTCCGCCGCCTGATGGCCGTCCCCCTGCTCGTCATGGCCCTGACGGCGCCCCGTCTCTGGCGGGTCGGCCCGTTCTACCGGCTGGCGGCGCTCGGGCAGGGCGGCTTCTACGCGCTGGCGGCCGCCGGCTACCTCCTGCGCCAC
>JBFGLK010000027.1:0-12090 GCA_041576195.1 Promineifilaceae bacterium (SeqCode) | reverse complement strand
CTGCACCGTGCGCCCCATGCTCGTGCTATAGAACTTGAACCAGAGCGACTCGAACGTTTCGTTGTAGTAATTCTCTATCAGCAAATGGTAGGGCGTGTTGTTGGTGAACCTGAGATCGACGATGGGGGAGTAGACGGTGGCGTCCATGCCCGGGCCTTCGCCGGCCTCGTAGTAGCCAACCCGATAGCCGTGCGCCCAGCGCTCCTCCACCGGGAAGCCGCCCCAGAAGACGGCCTGGAACATCGTCGTGCTGACCTGGCAGACGCCACCGCCGACGCCCTCGATGGTCCGCCCGCCGACGATGATCAGGCCCGTCTCGTACTCCTCTTCCGATATCTCGCCCAGATACTCGTTGAAGGAAAACGTCTGGCCGGGGGCGACGACGATGCCATAGAACTTGGAGGCTGCCCGGGCGATGTTGTGTTTGCGCTCCGGCGCGCTGCCGGCAAACCAGGTCGTCGCCTCGCTGACAAGCTCCGTGATGCCCAGCTCGGCGGCGGTGGCGCCGCCGTGCACGACCGGGAGCACGTCGTCCATGACGAAGGGCAGCGTGCGATTCGGCGTGCCCACCTGGGCCATGAATTGCTGCACGGTGGCCTCGACGTTTAGCTGGCGCCCGTTGACGTGCGGGGCCACGACGACCAGCTCGCGCGTGTTGTCGTCGAAGTAAAAGCGGGCATTGACCGGCTCGCGGTAGAGCTGGGACTCGTATTGCAGCAACCAGTTGCGCACCGCGTTCTCGTCGATGGACACATCATGGCTCGTGGCCCCATCCGGGCCAGTGACCACGGCGATGCGTAGCCACTCGGTCAGGCGCTCCCTGGGCACGGTGACGCGCACGAGATCGTCGTCCGCCAGGGGCATCTGTATGAAGAGGGCCATGGCGCTGCCGCTCATCTGGCGGATCGCCTCCGCCGTGGAGCTGGTGTCTACCGTTCGCGGGCGCAGCGCCGTCGTCAGCCACTCGATCTCGCCGCCCTGCAGCGTGGCGACAGCGGTCAGCAGCTGGGCGCGCAGATCGGCGCGGTCGACCGCGCGCCCGACCTGCGATGGCGTGTAGGCCACGGCGTTGCCGTCGTAGGCTAGCGTGGCGTCGATCGCCGGGCGCTCGACCGTCGCCGCCACCCGCTCCACCGCGGCCTGGAGGCGGGCCTCGTCGACCACGATGACTGGCGCCATCTGCTTGCCGAAATACCAGGTGTAGAACTGCTCCGCCAGGTCGGCGGCGGGGCCTGCGTCGCGGCCGACGCGCAGCGCCGCGTCGACCGAGGCGTCGACGTCCAGGCTCATGCCCACTTCCTGGAGCATGAGCCACCAGGTCTGGCCGCTGGCCGGTTCGCGCACGTTGATGCCGGCAGAGAGCGCCACCGGCTCAAGCCCGGCCAGGGCCCGGCGCGCCTCCGCCCGATTCATCTGGCTCAGATCGACCCCCCACATGCTCACGCCTGTGTAAACGCGCTCGATGTGGCGCGCCTCATAGGCCGACACCGTCAACGCCAGCGCGACGCCGACGACGACCAGGAACAGCACCGGCACCGCCAGGAACCAGCTCAGGTTTCGCAGCAGATTGGAGCCTGCCCCGGCGGGGGGCAGGGAGTGCGTCGCTTGCATCGATTCTCCCATCTCAGCAGCACGCCAGACCGATCCGCGCGTCGCGGCCACCGGTCCAGACTCGTGAGGCCCCATTATAGCACGGGGCCCACTGCCCACTGGGACGCTTAAGCTACGTTTAACGCGCGTCTGGTGCGCGCCATCAGAGCAGGGGGATCGTAGCCAGTTGCCGGCAGAAAACGGTGAGCTGGCTCACATTGCGCTTGAGCACAGGGTGCTGGCCCGCGGTCACAGGCTGCGCTTCAGGCTCGAGACCTCCACCGAGCCGGCCAGCAGGTTGAGGAGGGCGCCCACGACGCCCCAGGTGATGAGCATTTGCGTCTGCGGCGCGTGGGTGGCCGCGCGGATGCCCGAGGCCACCACGCCCGCCGCGAGCCGCAGCCACGCCCAGGCCGTCTGGGCCACAGTCTCGCTCACCACGCCGGCCAGCAGCAGGGCGCTCGCCACGATCCCCATGACCAGCAAACCCCGGCGCCCAAGGCCGAGGAGGAGCAGCAGGAGCAGCACCACGACGCCCACGCCTACCGCCATGACCAGCGTCTGGGCCAGGGGCGCCGGGGCGACCCGCAAGATCAGGGCGAATCCGACCCCGACCGCGGCGCCTCCCAGGATGCGGACGACACTTTCTCCAGTCTCCATATGGACATCTTAGCATGACCACCGACGGTCACGATCGAGGGGTCATAGGACAGTTGTCCCGCCGCCCGTCACGCCGGTGGCGTCGCGCGTTGCTGGGGACTTTCCGGCCATGTTATAATCGCCCGCTGCCGTCCCGCCGGGGGATCGCGGGCCGCGACGCGCCGCCCGCTCCGCCGCCGACGGCACGCTCAACCAGCGTAGGCGATCAAGACAAATGAACCGATGAGCGACAAACCATCCTTCAATGACATCATCCTGCGGCTGCTGGCCTTCTGGAAGGACCAGGGTTGCCTGATCTGGCAACCATACAACGTCCAGGTCGGTGCCGGCACCATGAACCCGGCCACCGTGCTGCGCGTCCTGGGCCCCGAGCCGTGGAACGTCGTCTACGTCGAGCCCAGCATCCGGCCGGACGACGGTCGCTTCGGCGACAACCCCAACCGGATGCAGCAGCACTACCAGCTGCAGGTCATCCTCAAGCCCGATCCCGGCAACCCGCAAGAGCTCTACCTCCAGAGCCTGGCCGCGGTCGGCATCAACCCTCGCGAGCACGACATCCGCTTTGTCGAGGACAACTGGGAGAGCCCCGCCCTCGGCGCCTGGGGCCTCGGCTGGGAGGTGTGGCTTGACGGCCAGGAGATCACCCAGTTCACCTACTTCCAGCAGGCGGGCGGGCTGGACCTCGACCCGGTATCGGTGGAGCTCACCTACGGGCTGGATCGCATCGCCCTGGCCCTGCAAGGGACCGACAGCGTCTGGGAGATGGCTTATGGCGCCGGCGTCTCCTACCGCGAGGTCCTCCTCAGGGCCGAGATCGAGCACTGCCACTACTATTTCCACGGCGCCGACGTCGAGGCGTTGCGCGCCGTTTACGACACCTACGAACAGGAGGCGGAGCGCTGCCTGACCGCCGGCCTGGTCATCCCCGCCCACGACTACAATCTCAAGTGCTCCCACCTGTTCAACGTCCTCGATACGCGCGGGGCCATCGGCGTGACCGAGCGCGCCCACTACTTCCGCCGGATGCGCGGTATCGCCCGAAAGGTGGCCGAGCAGTTCGTGAAGCAGCGAGAGGAGATGGGCTTCCCCCTGCTGGGGCAACCGGGCTGGACGCGAGACGAGCCCCCGGCGACCCTGGCGCCACTGCCGGCAGACGTAGGCACCGAGCCCCGCACCTTCTTGCTCGAAATCGGCAGCGAGGAGCTGCCCGCCGTCGATCTGACCGGGGCCATCCGCCAGCTCACCGCCGCCCTACCGGCACTGCTCGAAGAGCTGCGCCTCCCCTACGAGCGCTGCGAGGTGCTCGGCACGCCGCGGCGGCTGGCGCTCCTGGTCCACGGGCTGGCGCCACGCCAGACCGACCTCACAACGGTGGTCAAGGGGCCGCCGGCCGACCGGGCCTTCGATGCCGATGGCAATCCCACCCCTGCCGCCCATGGCTTCGCCCGCGGGCGCGGCCTCGACGTCGGCGCCCTGCGCGTCGTGAGCGAGGGGGAGCGCCGCTATGTCGTGGCCGACGTGCACGAGCCGGGCCGCCCGGCGCCCGCGGTCCTGGCGGAGCGGCTGTCCGACCTGGTGGGCGGCATCCGCTTTGACAAGTCGATGCGCTGGAACGCCAGCAACGTCTCCTACAGCCGGCCGCTGCGCTGGCTCGTCGCCCTCTACGGGGCCGACGTCGTGCCGTTCTCCTACGCCGGCGTGATCAGCGGCTGCGAAAGCCGCGGGCTGCGGCCGCACGGCTCGCCGGCCATTGCCATTGCCGACGCCGCGGACTACGCGGATCGCCTGGGTGAGCAGGGCATCATTCTGTCGGTGGCCGAGCGACAGGCGGTCATCCGCCAGCAGGCGGCGGCCCTGGCGGCGGCGAAGGGCGGGCGCCTCAAGGAAGACCCGGCGCTGGTCGAAGAGGTCGCCAACTTGATCGAGCGGCCGACGTCCCTGCTGGGGAGTTTCGACGCCCGCTTCCTGTCGCTGCCGGCAGCCGCCCTCGTGGCTGTCATGAAGAAGCACCAGCGCTACTTTCCGGTTTACGACGAGGCCGGCACGCTGCTGCCTTACTTCATCGCCGTGCGCAACGGCGACGACCTGCACCTGGACCAGGTGATCGACGGCAACGAGCACGTGCTGCGGGCCCGCTTCGCCGACGCCGACTTTTTCTACCACAACGACATCCGGCAGCCGCTCGAGGCGTATCTGCCGGAGTTGAAGAAGCTCACCTTCCAGTCGGAGCTTGGCTCGCTGTGGGACAAGGTCCGTCGGCTGGAGAAGCTGGTGCCGACCCTTGCCGGCATGCTCGACCTGGACGCCGGCGAGCGCGCCGTGGCCGCCCGCGCCGCGGCCCTGAGCAAGGCGGACCTGGCCACGAGCCTTGTGGTGGAGATGACCTCGCTGCAAGGCATCATGGGAGGGCAGTACGCGCGCAACAGCGGCGAACCGCCGGCCGTGGCCGAGGCCATCGCCGAGCAGTACGAGACGGTCAGCACGACCGCGCCCGGCCTGGCCCTGGCGCTGGCCGATCGCCTGGATAGCCTGGTCGGGCTCTTCGCCGCCGGCCTGGCGCCCCGGGGCTCCAACGATCCGTTCGCCTTGCGCCGGGCCGCCATCCAGCTCATCGAGAACCTGACCGCCAACGCCCGCCGCTTCGACGTGCGCCCGGCGCTGGCTGCCGCCGCGGACCTGTTGCCCATCGAGGCCGGCCCGGCCGTTCAGGCGGAGGTATTGGCGTTTGTCGCGGGGCGGCTCGAGGCGAGCCTGCGCGACGCCGGTCTGTCGTCGCACGTGGTCAAGGCCGTGCTGGCCGAGCAGGCGCACGATCCCTACGCGGCGACGCTGGCGGCGCGGGAGCTCGCGGCGGCCACCGCCGCCTCCGATTGGCCCGCGCTGCTGGACGCCTATGCCCGTTGTGTGCGCATCACCCGGGGCGAGGCGCAGACCTATGCCCTCCAACCGGACGCCTTGGCGCTGGAGGCCGAGCAGGCATTGCACGCGGCCTACCGGTCGGCGAACGCGGCGATCGATGGCACGGTGTCCGGCCTGGTGGACGTGTTGCGGGCGATGGAGCCGGCGATCAGCCGTTTCTTTGAGGATGTGCTGGTGATGGATGAGGTGCCGGCATTGCGCGAGAACCGCCTGGCGCTCTTGCAGCGCATCGCTCGCCTGCCCACGGGCATCGCCGACCTGTCGGAGCTGGAGGGCTTCTAGCCGGCGAGCACCTCGGCGACCGCCGCCTCCAGGTCCGACGGCGCCTCTCCGAGGGCGCCATCTAGCTCGAGGCGGCCGAGAAGGCGGCGCGCCCGGTGCCGGTGTCCGACCTTGCTGGAGGGGTGCTCAGCGACGAAGTGGAGCAAGGGTCCCGCGCGCTCCGGCTGACCGCCCCGCCACTGAATATGTGCCCAGGCGTAGACGCCGTCGAGCATGGCCGGCACCGAGCCCGCGTTCCGTGCGCCGGCCAACGCCTCGCGCACCAGCCGCCGGGCGGCGTCGGCCTCATCGATTTCGCTGGCGGCCACGGCCAGGGAGGCGAGCGCCCCGGCGAGCTCCACCGGATTGTCCAGCTGGCGCATGATGGCCACGGCCTCGGACAGAAGCCGATGCGCTTCGGGGCCGTCTTCCTGCTCCAGGGCCAGTGAGCCGAGCTGGGCCAAAGTCTGGGCCAGGCCCCAGCGCTGCCCCAGCTCCCGCCACAGAGGCAGGCTCTGCAGCAGGAGTTCGCGGGCCTCGTCCCAGCGACCCAGCGCCTGGTACGTGGCGCTGAGATTGACGAACGACTGGGCCAGGCCGAAAGGGTGGCCGATCTCGCGGAAGAGGGCGATCGCCCGCTTGAACTGCTGCTCAGCCACCTGCTGCTCCCCGAAATCCGACGCCGCCACGCCCACGTTATTGGCCGAAATGGCCACCCCCCAGCGGTCGTCCAGCCGTTCCCGGATCTCCAGGCTGCGCAGGAAGCGATCGCGCGCCTGCTCGTAATCGCCCTTTTCTCGAGCGATCGTGCCCAGGTTGTCCAGATAGGTGGCCAGCTGGCGTGGGCTGCATGCCTCGGCGCCGGCGGCCAACCCGGCCTCGTACATCGCCTCCGACTGCTCAAGCTGGCCCGCATAGACATAGGCATTGCCGAGGTACAGGTAGGCGAGCGTGATCCCCTGCACGTCGTTGGTTTCGCGGGCCGCGGCCAGGCAGCGCTCGGCGTGATGCACGCTTGCCGGCACGTTCTCCGCCATCCGTTCCAGCTCGGCCAGGAAGCCGTGGGCCAGGTAGCGATCCCGCGCCGATGGACTATCTTCAAGCAGGACCAGCGCCTGCTCCAGGTGGCGACGGCTCGTGTCTGTTTGACCCAGCCGAAAAGCGGAACGCCCTGCCCGCAGACGGAGCCGGCCGGCCAGTCTCGGCTCCACCGCCGCTGGCGACGCCAGCGCTGCCCCGAACAGGTCGAACCCGGTCTGGAAGAGGCTGCGATGGTCGTAGTAGTAAGCCAACCCGTAGAGCATCTCGCCTGCCAGGCCGGCCTCTCCGTGCTCCAGCGACCAGCTCCACGCGGCCTGGATGTCGTCGATCTCCGCTTCGATCTCCGCGATCAGCGCCGGCTCCTCGGGGCTGTTGAGCCCTGCCTCCACCTGGCCCAGCAACGAGGCGAAGAAGCCCGCGTGGCGCCGCCCGGCCGCGACGGCCTCCCCGTCGGCCTCCGCCAGCTTCTCCAGGGCGAAGTGGCGCACGAGCGGGTGCCAGTCAAAGCGGCCAGACGGCGCCCGCCGGAGAAGCGATTGATCGACGAGGCTGGCCAGGTCTGCCTCGCGCGCCCCGGCGACCGCCTTGGCCTGCGACGCCGCGAATGCGCCCACAAACACGCCAAGCTGGCGGGCCACGCCGCGCTCGCCCGGCTCCAGGAGCTCCCAGCTCTGACTGATGACGGCGCGCAGGCTCCGGTGACGCTCGGGCTGGTTGCGCCAGGGTGTGGTGAGGAAATCCAGACCGCCGGCAATGCGCTCGGCGATGGTCTGCGGATCGTATTGGCGGATCCAGGCCGACGCCAGTTCCAGCCCCAGGGGCATGCCGCCCAGGAGGCGGCAGATACGCAGGATGGCCTGGCGCTCGGCCGGCCCTGGGGCGAAGTCCCACTGCAGGCGGCGGGCGTTCTGCAGGAAGAGCTGCACCGCGGCGTGCTGATCGCTGGCGGGATCGCTCTCGTCTTCAGGGTAGCTCAGGCCACCGACATCGTGCACCCACTCCTCGCGCAGGTTGAGCCGCTGGCGGGAGGTGATCAGCATCTTAACCGCTGGCGCCTGGCGCAGCAGGCCGCCGATCAGGCGGAGCGCGTCTTCCTCTTCCAGCAGGGGCTCCAGGTTGTCGAGGACGAGCAACAGCTCCCGATCGCGCAGAAGCTGCTCAAGCTGCCGCTCGGGTGGCGCCGGGCCGTGGAAGACGAGGCCCACGGCTTCGGCGATGGCCGTGATCAAGAACCGGGTCGAGCGCACGGGCGCCAGCGCGACGTGCCACACGCCGTCCAGGAACATGCCCGGGCTGAGCGCAATGATCTCCTCGCCGACCTTCAGCGCCAGCCGCGTCTTGCCGATGCCGCCGGGGCCGAGCAGGGTCAGCAGGCGGCAATCCGGCTGCGCCAGGCGGCGTCGGAGGGAGGCGACCTCGTCTTCGCGGCCTACAAACGGGGTGGCGTGTGCCGGCAGGTTGTGGCTGCCAATGCCGCGAGCGGCCCGCAGACGCTCGTAGAGCTCCGTCGTTTCCTCCAGCGGGGAGACGCCCAGGTCGTCGGCCAGCAACTGCCGCAGGCGCTCATATTGGCGCAGCGCGGCCGACCGCTGACCGGTGCGGGCCAGGAGAAGCATCAACTGCCGGTGCGCCTCTTCGCTATAGGGGTCCAGGTTGAGCAGCCGGTGCGCCTCGACGAGGCCCTGCGCATAGTCCCCGCCTACGAGCGCGTGGTCGACCAGTCGGCGCAGGCCGATGATCGCCTGTCGTCGCAACCGCTCCCGCTGTAGCGCCGCCCACTCCTCAAAGCCGCGGCCTTCACGCAGGAAGAAACCGGTCAGGAAGTCGCCGTCGTAGAGGGTCAGCAGGGTCCGCAGCCGCTCGACCGCGCCGGCATCGGACCGCCCGCGCGCCGGCTCGCCGGTCAACAGGTCGGCCAGCCCCTCTTCGAAGGCGAGGGCGTCGACGGGGGCGGCGCGCTCATGCCGAAAGGCGACGCTCTGGCGGTCTACCGTCAGAAAGGCGCCCAGTTGCCGGCGCAGGCTGGATAGAACGGAGCGCAGGTTGGCCGCCGCCTGCTTTGGGTCCCGATCGTCCCATAGGAGGTCGGCCAGTCGCTCACGCGATATCGGTTCGCGATGACAGGCGACGTAGATGAGGAGTGCCTCCGCCGCGCGCGAAGGCAGGCCCGATACTGGCCGCTTCCCCACCGTGATGTGCACTTCCCCCAGGAGCCGGATCCGCAGTTGCTCACCCACTTCATTCTGCTCTGATCGTTTTCTGATCGCGAGTTCCTTATCCTATCAGGCAGACTGTCGCTGCCTGTATTGTAACAGATCGCCATGCCGATTGGACGCCGCGCCGCGGCCACGATCCCGGCGACCACGCGGAGCATCCCATGGCCCCGGAAGAACGTTACTTCTCCTATCTGCTTCGATTTCGCCGGGAGCGCGAAGGGGCTCCCTGGCACGTCGACCTGGAGGACGCCCACACGGGGCAGCGACTGACGTTCGCCAGCGCGGACAGCGCGTTCACCTTCTTGCGGGAACGCTTGGGCGGCGCCGAACCGGCCTTGCCCACCCGCTCGCAAGCGAGTGGCGAGCTGGACGCCAGTGGTTCGTAATTCTGATTGTAAATTGACTGTGTTACGGTGCGCATGTCGGCCTATCGCCGTGCCGAGACCGCTCCGGACAGTCCTGCACCGAAGAAGGAAGAGTAAATGAAGCGTTCCATCATCCTTGCCCTGAGTCTTCTGTTTGGTCTGAGCATGGTGTATGCCGGCACCAACGCCCTCGCCGCGGCGGCGGCCGACGAGATCCCGTTCTACAAGATGCGCTTCCTCGGCGCCGAGGGGGCGGGCTCCGGCCTGCCGGACGAGCTGCCCAGCGTCAGCGACGCCGGCGTGGTCATCGGCAACTTCCGCACCAACAACAACCGCATCCGGCCGTGGGTGCAGGCGCCCGGCGAGGCCCGGACCTACCTACCGCTGCCGCCCGGGATTCAAAACGGCGAGGCGGCGGACATCAATGGCAACGACGTCATCATCGGCAGCGTCTGGAACAACCCGGCCAACAAGCGGCTGGCCCGTTGGGTGCCTGACGTGGAAGGCACCTACGTCGCCCAGTCGCTGTGCAACAACGAGGTCATCGAAGGCGTCGCCCTCAACGATAGCGGCGTGGCCGTGGGGCACCGCACGATGACGCGCGTGGAAGACGGGCGGGTCATCCAGATGACGGACGGCGTGCGTTTCATCCCCGGTGTGGGCTGCGAGGCACTGAGCCAATACGGCTTCGATGCGCTGCCGGCAGACATCAACGACGAGGGCGACATCGTCGGCGGCCAGTACCTGCTCCGGGGCACGACCAACTTCAACATCGGCATGCCGCCTTCTTTCACGGACGGCGCCTTCCAGGCCGTCAACAACCTCGGCCACATCATCGGCACGGCCACCGACGGCGTGAAATGGGTCCAGTTCGTCAACTACGATATGGACAATTGGCAGCTGTTCGGCCTTCCCTCGGATGACGCGTCCGGGATCGACCTGAACGACCTTGGGGCCGGCATCGGCATTGGCACGCTCGGCCCGCAGGGCGACGCGCCGATGGCGACGTGCTGTTACTGCCTCACCTGCACCGTGGCCCTTGGGGCCGACGCCGCCTATCTGGACACGCTGCTCCTGCCCTCCATCCAGGGGCTCGACCTGTCGGGCATCTCAGACCTGAACAACGCCAACCAGATCGTCGGCCGCGCTTCCGGCCCGATCTTTCCTGGCGGCTGGGAGACCGTTCTACTGTCGCCGGTCGAGGCGTGTGCCGGCAACTGTCTGCGTTCGCAGAACATCTTCATGACCCCCTACTTCGCCGGCGGCAATCGCTATGCCATCGGCCTGGTCTTCGTGCGCAACGAAGGCAACCAGCCCGTGCCCAACGCCACGGTCTATGCCAGCTGGCAGCGCCCGGACGGCACCCTGCTCCACCGCACCGCGACGACCAACGGTCAGGGCCGCGCCCTGTTCTTCACCCCCGCTCCGGTTGACGGCACCTACGGCATCTACGTCACCGACATCGAGCGGCCAACCCTGCAGTTCGACCCCCTGGCTAGCAACGCCCTCAGCGACCAACTGACCGTGCCATAGCCAGGGAGGCGTTCCTCACCGGAGCACGGGTCCGCTTGCCCGGACCCGTGCTCCACCCTTATTTCTCCGGTCGCCGGCGCCCCGGTGCGCCTCTCGAGAGCCCCCAACCCTCGCCCCCCTCCCACCTGAGTCCCATGTGCAATCCCCGGGGATCGGCTATAATCGGCCTGCTGGGTGTCCATCATCACCGTGCCCGCCAGTTCGATGAGCATATCGCAAGAGATCAAGAGCCGACTTGACCTGGTAGAAATCGTCGAGGAGTACCTGCCTCTCCGGAAGTCAGGTAGCTCCTACAGTGGTTTTTGCCCTTTTCACCCCAACACGCGCACGCCGGCGTTCGTCGTCTTTCCCGAGAGCCAGACCTGGCGTTGCTTCGGCGCCTGCGCCGAGGGCGGCGACGTCTTCTCATTTGTCATGAAGAAGGAGGGCTGGGATTTCAAGGAGGCGCTGCGCCACCTGGCGGAGCGCGCCGGCGTGGAGCTGACGCCCCTCAGCCCGCGCCAACAGGCCCGGCAGGAGGTCGAAGATCGGCTGGCCCTGCTTCTGGACGCGGCGGCCGACTACTTCCACCAGCTGATGCTCTACGCGCCCCAGGCGGAAAAGGCGCGCGCCTACGTTGCCGACCGGCAGCTGAGCGAGGAGACGCTGGCGACCTTCCGCGTTGGCTTCGCCCTGGATAGCTGGGATGCCTGCCGCACGCACTTCCTGGGCCAGGGCTATGTCCTGGACGAGCTGCTGGAGGCGGGGCTCCTGAGCAAGAACGACGAGCGTGGCACGACCTACGACCGCTTCCGCGACCGGCTGATGATCCCGATCCAGGACGTCTCGGGCCGCACGGTCGGCTTCGGCGCCCGCACGCTGGCGCCGGACGGCATTCCGAAATACCTCAACTCGCCGCAGACGACGCTCTTTGACAAGAGCCGGCTCCTATTCGGCCTGGACACGGCCCGCCGGCACATCCGCGAGGCGCGCCAGGCGGTCATCGTCGAGGGCTACATGGACGTCATGCAGGCGCACCAGCATGGCTTCCGCAACGTCGTGGCCCAGATGGGCACCGCGCTGACCGAGCCTCAGCTGGCGCTGCTGAAGCGGACGACCAAGCGGTTCGTGCTCGCCCTGGACGCGGACGAGGCCGGGGCGCAGGCGACATTGCGCAGCCTGGAGGTGGCCCGCCAGGCGCTGGATCGAGAGGCGGAGGTGGGCGGCTTCGACCCGCGCGGCCTGATCCGGCACGAGGGGCGGCTCCAGGCGGACATACGCATCGTGACCCTGCCGGCAGGCCGGGACCCCGACCAGATCATCCGCGACGATCCCGGCCGCTGGCCCGCGCTTGTGGCGGAGGCCCGGCCAGTCGTCGCCTACGTCATCGACACTTATGTCGGTGCCCTGGACCCAGGCGACGCGAAGGCCAAGACGGAGGCGGCGGCCAAGATCCTGCCCCTCATCGGCGACGTGGCCGACCCGGTCGAGCGAGAGCACTATCGGCAGCACCTGGCGCGGGCGCT
>JBFGLK010000026.1:0-12222 GCA_041576195.1 Promineifilaceae bacterium (SeqCode) | reverse complement strand
GGCGCCATCGGCAGCCCGGCCAGCCAGAGCACGGTGGACGGGCTGGTGCCGATCGTCCTGGCCACCGGTGAGACGCTGACGGCGGGCGCCGTGGACGTCTGGCCGGCGGACGATCCGGCGCGGCTGACCGTGCTGGCCAGCGACCTGGCGGCCACCGGCGGCGACACGCTGGCCGTCCTCGACACCACAGCGCTGAGCAACGACGCCTATGTCATCCGCGTGCGCGGCCTGGATGGCACCGGCACGGCGCGCAGCAGCGGGGTGCTGATCACCGTGGCCGGCGAGTACAAACCGGGGCGCGTCCAGTTCGAGGTGACCGACCTGGTCGTGCCGGTGACGGGCTACCCCATCTCCATCGGCCGGCGCTATGACAGCCTGGACCGCGGCCGGATGGGCGACTTCGGCTACGGCTGGTCGCTGGCCATCGGTAGCCCACGCCTGTCGGTGAGCCCGGCCCACGACGTGACCCTGACGACGCCGGATGGCCGCCGGGTGACCTTCGCCTTCACGCCCCAACCCATCGGCTTCGGTTTCAGCCTGCCGGCATACACCCCCCAACCCGGCGCCCAGGGCAGTCTGGAGACGGACGCCTGCCTGATCGTCGTCTCCGGCGGCGTCACCTTCTGCTTCCCCGGCGGGCCCTATGATCCGGCCACCTACCTCTACACCGACCCCTACGGCCGTCGCTACCTGATGGACGCGGGCGGCGCTCTGGAGTCTATCGTCGACCTGAGCGGCGCCGTGATCACCTTCGGCCCGGGGGGCATCGCCAGCAGCGTCGGGGGCGTCAACGTGCCCTTCGCCCGCGACGCGCAGGGGCGCATCACCTCGGTCACCGATCCCGCGGGGAACGTCTATGGCTACGGCTACGACGGCCGGGGCGACCTGGTGGCCGTCAACCTGCCCGACGTGCCGGCCCCCGTCGCCTACACCTACGACGGCGACCACCGCTTCCTGAGCGGGATCGACCCGCGCGGCCACGCCGTCGCCAGCATGAGCTATGACGCCGAGGGCCGGCTGGTCGCCCAGACCGACGCCCTGGGCTACACGACCACCTACGCTTACGATCTCAACGGGCGCATCACGACGACGACGCTTCCCGACGGCGGCGTGCACCTGGCGGTTCAGGACGACGCGGGCAACGCGATCCTGGCGACCGATCCCCTCGGCCGCACGACGACCGCCACCTATGACGCGGCCTACCGCCTGCTGTCGCGGACCGATCCGCTGGGCCAGAGCCAGAGCTTCACCTACGACGCCAACGGGCATCAGTCCTCGATGACCGACGCCCTGGGCCAGGTCACCAGTCTGGTCAACACCAGCTTTGGCGCCCTGACCCGGCTGACCGACCCCCTCGGCCGTGAGCTGACCATCAGCCAGGGCGCCGACTTCTTCCCCGAGACCTTCGCCGACGACCTCGGAAGTATGGGTCAGGCAACCTGGGACGCCCAGGGCAACCTGCTCTCGCGCACCGACGCCAACGGCCACACGACGACCTTTGCCTATGACAGCTACGGCCACGTCGTCGCCATGACCGACCCGCTCGGCCACACCACCCAGTATACGTACGACACCCTCGGGCGCCGGCTGAGCGAAATCGATCCCCTGGGCAACGTCACGACCTACCAGGTCGACGCGCTCGGGCGCGTGCTGTCGGCGACCGACGCCCTGGGCCAGATCACCACCTACGCCTACGACGCCAACGGTAACCTGGTCGCCGAGACGGACCCCCTGGGCCGGACGACGACGCACGCTTATGACGCGGCAGACCGGCGGATCGAGACGGTTTATCCCGACGGCAGCCGGATCACGTCCACCTACGACTGGCGGGGCAACGTCCTCACGGAGACGGACGCTGCCGGCATCCTCACGACCTACGAGTACGACCTGGCCGGCCAACTCACGCGGCAGACCCTCGCCGCGGGCACGGCCGAGGCCGAGAGCGTCACCTACGCCTATGACGATGCCGGCCGCCTGCTGTCTGAGACCGACGGGCTGGGCCGCGTCACGACCTACACCTACGACGCCGCCGGCCGCCTGCGGTCCGAGATCGACCCGCTCGGCTATACCACGCGCTACACCTACGACGCCGCCGGCCAACTCACCCTCCTGATCGATGCGCTGGGCAACCAGACGCGCTACGAATATGACGCCCGCGGACGCCTGGTGCGGACGATCTACGCCGACGGCAGCGAGAGCGCGCGCACCGTCGACGGTGCCGGCAACATGGTGGCCCGCACCGATCAGGCAGGACAGACGACGTCCTACGCTTACGACGCCCTGGGCCGGCTGACGCAGGTCACCGATCCGCTCGGGCACGGCACGAGTTACACCTACGATGCCGCCGGCCGCCTGATCGCCGTCGTCGATGGCAACGGCCGCCAGACGTCGATGAGCTACGACGCGCTCGGCCAGCTCGTGAGCAAGACGTGGCCCGATGGCTCGACCGAGCAATACGGCTATGACGCAGCGGGCAACCTCCTCAGCCACCGGCTGGCGGACGGCCAGGTGAACCAGTACACCTATGATGCCCTGGACCGCCTGGCGACCGTCACTGCCTTCGACGGCCAGGCGATCGCCTACGGCTACACGCCAGACGGGCTGGTGGCCAGCGTCGACGACGCCCGCGGTCAGACCGTCTACAGCTACGACGCGCGCCGGCGCCAGATCGGCGTCCTGACGCCAGACGGCCAGAGCTTGAGCCACGTCTACGACGGGGTGGGCAACCGGCTGGAGCTGATCACGGCTGCCGGCACGACCCACTACGCCTACGATGCCGCGAACCGCCCGGTGGCGGTGACCGATCCGGCCGGCGGGGTCACCACTGTGGCCTACGACGGCCTTGGCCGGCGGACGGAGCAGTTGCTGCCCAACGGCGTGACGATCAGCTATGGCTACGACCCGTTGAGCCGGCTGACGAGCATCGTGCAGGAGCTGGGCGGGACCCCGCTCGCCAGCTACGCCTACGCCCTGGACCCTGTCGGCAACCGCCTGTCCATGACCGAGGCCGACGGGGGCGTGACCCAGTGGAGCTATGACGCCGCTGACCGGCTGGTGGGCGAAAGCCGCCTGGATGCGGGCGGGTCGCTGCTCTCCGAGTCGAGCTTCACCTACGACGCCACTGGCAACCGCTTGACCGCCGTCGTCGACGGCGTATCGACCACGTACCAGTACAACGTGCTCGATCAGCTGATCGCCGCCGGCGGGGTGGCCTACACCTATGACGGGCGCGGCAACCTGGCCTCGATAGACGACGGCGGGGCCATCACCGCCTTCACCTTCGACGCCTTCGACCGGCTCACCGGGGTGGCGCTGCCCGGTGGGGCGGGCCTGAGCTATCTCTACGACGCCGCCGGGCGCCGCGTCGGCGCCGACGACGGGACGGGGACGACCCACTATCTCTGGGACGAGACGACCGTCTTCGGCGACATCGTCCTGGAGACCGACGGCGCCGGCGCCCCGCAGGCCGGCTACGTGCTGGCCGGCGGGGGACCGGGCGGGGCTGAGCTGCTGGCGCAGACGCGTGCCGGCAGCACCGGCTATTACCTCCTGGACGCCCTGGGCAGCGTGCGCGGCCTGACCGACGCGACCGGCGCCGTGACCGACGCTTACCGCTACGCCGCCTATGGCGCGCTCGTGGCGACGCAGGGGGTCACGCCCAACCCGTACCGCTTCGCCGGCCAGCGCTTCGATGAGGCGATAGGCCTGTACGACATGCGGGCCCGCCGCTATGACCCGGTGACCGGGCGGTTCCTCACCCGGGATGTGGCCCCGCTTAACCTGAGCCATCCGGGCGAACTGAACCGTTACGGCTACGCTGCCAGCAACCCGGTCAACCGGCGCGACCCCGCGGGCCTGACGTCGATCGCCGTGGACTATCCGGTGTTGACGATCAACATCTCGGTGCGCACCCAGGCGGTCCTGGCCGCGGTCGGGGCGGCGGTGGCCTGCGCCTACACCAACGTCACCAGCTACATGATGGCCATCAACCATGACAAGGTGGGTCTGATCTTCCTTGAGATCCTGATGCCCACGCCGAGCCCCTGCCATCTGCCGATCATGCTCTATCCACGCCCGGTCACGCCAACCGTCGGCGCCCACATGCAGGCCGCGCAGGACGCCGGCTATCCGATGCTTCTGACCCGCCTGACAGATCGGTCGGCCATCCGCCGGAACCGATACGCGGCCTGCCGCAATGTGGCCCCGAGCTGCGACGAATACCCGTTCGCCTCGACCTACCAGGGCGGCGCTGGCGCCTCGACCGCGACCGTACCTCTCTGGGAGAACCGGGTCCAGGGCGGCTATATCGGCGCCTTCTATGTCCGCGCCCGCCTGCGGGACGGCGACCCATTCGCCGTCGTGGTCATCCCGTGATGGCCGGGCGCGCCGCCGACTGGCGGGACCTTCTCGCGCGCTGGGGCGAGCGCGTCTTGACCACCGCGGCGCTGAGTGGTCGGCTGCCTGCGGCCGTGCGGGCGGCCGGCCGGCTCGGCGCGTCGGGCGCCGGCGTCGAGGCTATCCGGGCGACGGAAGCGCGACTGGGGACGGCGTTGCCGGCCAGCTACCGCGCCTTTCTCGAAGTGAGCGATGGCTGGCATCTGGCATTGGACCTGGTTGAGCGCCTCCTGCCCGTCGCCGCGATCGACTGGATGGCCCAGCGGGCGCCGGAGATGCTGGCGGCGGTCGGTCTGGGCCAGGCGCTGGCCGGCGTGGGGGACCACGCGGCGGACCCGGAGCTCGTCACCCCGGCGGCACTGGGCGCCTGCCTGCTGGTCGGCGAGGGCGGCGACGGCGTGATCCTGCTGAACCCGGCCGTGGTCGACGCCTCTGGCGAGTGGGAGGCCTGGCTGTTCGAGCCAGAGCTGGGCGCCGCGCGGCACCCCACCTTCTGGGACCTGATGGTCGCCGAGCTTGAGGGCTTCGGCGGGCCGGAGCCCGTCGCCGCGGCGATGGACCTATCGCCCCTGCTGGCGGAGCTTGAGGCGAAGATGGCGCTCTACCGCCGGGGCGGTGGGGGAGCCTTCCACCGGGGGACGTTGCTCGCCCTGGAGGCGGTCGCGGAGCGGCTGGCGGCGATCCAGGCCGGGGTCGGCGATGTACCGGCGGAGCTGGCCGCTCTGGCCGAGGAGCTGGAAGCGGCGTGGCAGGCGGGGGTCAAGGGGCATCCGGTGCGCCTGACGTCGGCCGTTCCCTCGTTGGTGGGCCAACCGATGATTGCCATGGCCGTGACGGATGGGTATCGGCAGGCCCTGGGGATCATTCGCTGGTTCTTGGAAGACCCGTCGATGCGGTAGAGGGGTATGGGGGCGGGCCGGCCTGATCGGGCGCACCGGGTGGGCTCGATTGGGCGTATCCGCTTACGCCCTCGTCTTTCACACCAAGACTATGCGAAATATACCCTGAAACCTCTTGCCGGCATCTCGACATTACCCCCTTGACACCTGATCTATACCCCTTTCAACCCCTACTCCGCGCTAGAACGGCGCGTCGCCCCCGCCGCCCACCTCCCGCCACCAGTCAGCCAGGAAAGCCATGGCCTCGTCGAAGCGGCGTGCCGGCAGCTCCCGGTAGCCCGGGATCTCGAAGCGCCGGTAGAACTCGCCGTAGACGCCGCCGAACTCGTTACGCCCGGTCGTCTTGCCCAGCGCCAGGGCGATCGCCTTGACCGCCTGGCTGATCCGCGTGGCCTGCGCCGGAGTGATCGCCCGGCCGGGGTCGCCCAGAGTCAGCTCCAGCTCCTCCAGACGCACCTCGTGCGCGGCCAACTGCCGCTGCTGCTGCGCCAGCTGCCCGCTGAGGCGGGCCTCCATGAGCACCTGGTTGCGCGCCAGGCGGACGACGGCCCGGGCGATCTGATACGCCTGGACGACGTCGGGATCGGCTGTTTCGAGGAGGGATTCAAAACTTTGCTCGGCCGTCAGACGCCCCTCCTGGAACGCCTCCCATAGGGCGTCGTAGCACTCCCGCTGGTAGCGCAGGATCTTGTCCCGTAGCTCTGGCCGCACCCGGTTGACGCTGATGCCAAAGAGCCAGCCCGGAATGAACTTGAGCGGCAGCGCGGCCATGTCGGGCCGGCCGCCCCGCTCGGGGTTACTCTTCGTTACGAAGACAGACCGCATCGCCTCCGACAGGATCGGGTCGCGCTGGATGCGGTTGTATTGGCTGCCCCAGGTCAGTCCCAGGTAGTCGGCGATCGGCTTCAGAGGCACATAGATCTCGGGCCGCACCCCTTCTTCAACCAGCACGGCCGTCAACGCGTCCCCATAGAAATCGACGACGCGCTCTTCCACTGGCACCAATGCGTTCTGCTCGTCCGCCATGTTCTTCTCCGTGCTGGGTGGCAAGAGGCGGCGCGCGACGGTCGCCGATCCTACCAAGGTTGTCAGTGGCTGGCCTGGGCCGGCTCAGTCGATGGACACGTCCGGCAGGTCGACCGTGCGGCGAACGACCTCCTCGGTCAGCTCCGGCCGTCGCCCTTCCTCGTAGGCCTTCAGGCCCACGGCCACCAGCCAGCGCTTGACGTCGGCCCGGGTCATCCCCTCCCGGTCGGCGATGCGCTCGATGGCTGTAGCGTACTCTGGCGACAGGCGGAACATCACCTGGGCGTAGTTGCCATGCATGCGGTACTGCCCCCGGGTCGTCGCCTTCTTCATCCGCGTCGGCGTCAGGTCGCCCAGCGGGTCGATGAAGGCCGGCTTGGGACCCCGGCCGGCCGGGTGGCGCGGCTTCTCCTCGGGTTCGCCCAGCAGGTCAAGTGGATTGGCTGATTGTTCGTCGGACATCGTCATACACCCTGTCTACCAGTCTCTGATACGCCTTACCCCCCTGGCTCTCAGGGGCATACTCCAGCACCGTCAGCCCCACGCCGGGCGCCTCCTTGACCGTGACGTTGTTCGGAATGGGGTCGGCCACCATGTTGTGGCCGTAGGCTCGTTGCAGGCTTTCGAGCACCTGCTGGGCCATCACCTGGCGCCGATCGTAGACGGTGGGCACCACCATGCCCACCTTGATGTCCACCCCGCCGGCGACCAGGGCGAGCACGTCGTCCACGTGCTGGCGGGCGCCCATGGCCGAGAGGAAATGGGCCTGCACCGGCACGATCACCTCGTCGGCGAAACGGTAGACGGCGCCCTTGAGAACGTCCATCTTGGGCGGGCAGTCGACGATGATGAAGTCAAAAGCCCGCAGGGCCGGTCCCACGTAGTGGCGCAACAGGTCGTTTATGGCCACCACGTCGCGGCCGGCCATCATGGCCTGCATGTTGGCCAGGACGAGCCGGGAGGTCGCCTGCTCCAGCACGCGGCTGGCCGGCAGCAGGAAGAGGTTAGGGCGGTCGCTGCCAGAGGCCTGGGCTGCCGGCACGATCACGTCCCGCAGAACCCGCTCGCCCGTGAACAGCTGGCTAATACACGCCCCATCCGGATTGCGTTCCGCGTCGTAGACGGCCGCCCGCAGGCCCAGCGCATCCGCCGCGTTCCCCTGCGGGTCGACGTCCACCAGGAGCACGTGCCCTGCCGGCGTCCGGTCGGGGCCGATCAACTTGCGCGACAGGCCGTAGGCCAGATTGGCCGCCGTCGTCGTCTTGCCGACGCCCCCCTTGTTGTTGGCCACGGCGTAGACTTTCAGTGCCCTGCGTTCCATGAATGCCTCGTCTTGCTGGAGTACCATGGATATCCATAAGGTATCCATGGGATACAATCACAATAATAGTGGTAATCCAGATTTCCCGCCAGCCCCCCGAGTGTCGTTGCCACCGCCCAGCGAGATCTCAACAGAACTATGGATTACCATGGACATCCACATGTTATCCATGCAATACCCATGGAGTACAATGGTATTCCATTTGTCGTGCCTGTCAAGGGGTGTCGCGCGACCGGTCGTCGCTCGCCGGTCCGCGGCGTCACGCCGATTGCCAAAGTGACTGCCCGGTCCCGAGACGCCCGGCAACCGACGGCAGCCGGCGGCAGCAGGATGCGCCTGCACGGAGGCGGCATGGACGAAGTCGTGGTGATCATCGGCGCAGGCCCCGCCGGCCTGTGCGCGGCCTATGCCCTGCAGCGGTGGGGCCTGCGCCTGAACACACACCACCGCTACTCGGGCCAACCCGGGCGGCCGATCCCGCGGCAGATCGGCGCCTTTCCCACGCGCGACCAGTATGTGGCCTATCTCGTCGACTACGCGGCCGATCTCGGCCTCCCCATCTCGTTTGGCGTGCGGGCTACGCGGATCGAGCGCACGGACGGGGGCGGCTGGCTGGTACATACGGATCAGGGGACGGTTCGCCGCCGGCACGCCATCGTGGCCACCGGCTCCGATCGGGCGCCGCACCTGCCGGCATGGCCGGGTCGCGACCACTTTCTGGGGGAGCTCATTCACGCCGGAGCATTCCGCCACGCCAACGACTACATGGACAGGCGCGTCCCGATCGTCGGCGCGGGCAATTCGGCCTTTGACATCGGCAACTACCTGAGCCGGGTGCCCCTCGGACCCTCGTGGATCTCGGCACACCGCGGGCCCACGGTGGCCCCCCAGACCCTCTGGGGGATACCCACGCACCCCTGCTGGTCTGGTCCCGCCGACTCCCGCTCCGGGCCCAGGATCGCCTGACGGCGTTGGTCAGCCGGCTGGCGTTTGGCGATCTGCAGCGAGCGGGTCTGCCCGCGCCACCCAAGGGGCCGTGACGCGGCAGCGGGAGGACGGCGTCACCATTGCCATCGACAGCGGCTATGTGCCGGCCTTAAAGGCGGGGCGGTTCGCCGTGGTGCCGGAGACACGCGCCTTCAGCGCCCGAGCCGTGCAGCTGGTCGACGGCCGCGAATTGGCGCCCGACGCCGTCATTTGCGCCACGGGGTACCGCCTCGGATTGGAGCAGCTCGTCGGCCATCTGGGGGTCCTGGATGAGCGGGGTCGCCCGCGCTTCGTCGCCGATCAGGCCTCCGGGGACCATCGGGGCCTGTGGTTCTTTGGGCTACACGCCTCGATCTACGGTAACATGGCCATGCGCCCTACGGGGGCGCGCCGTCTCGCCCGGGCCATTCTCCGGGCGCCCCACGCCGTGAAGGTCACGTAGCGGCGGTGGTGGCGTATCCGGTCGAGGCGCCGGCGTGCGTCCGCCACAGCGCCAGGCCGCATTCGCATAGTGTTTACTAAAGAGACCAGGCCAAGGAAGACACCCCATGACCGCTATCCAACCCGACCATTTCACCGGCGCGCTTCTGACTCTGCTGGACGAGACCTTCGACGACGTCCACGGTCTCTATCTGGACGGCGGCACCTCGCTGTTCGAGACGTTGGCCGGCATCGATGCGGCCCGGGCCTCCATCCCCGTGGGCGGCCGCTGCGCCACGTTGGCGGCCCAGGTCAAGCACGTCGCCTTCTACCTCGACGTGGTCGACCAGACCGTACGCGACCCGAGCACGCCGCCGGTCGACTGGGGCGAGATCTGGCGCACGGTGAGCGCCGTCACCCCGGCGGAGTGGACGGCGATCCAGGCCGAGTTACGGGCCAGCTACGAGCGCATCCAGGCCCTGATCCAGGCGGCGCCGGCCTGGCCGAGCGAGAACCACATCGCCGGGGCGATCGCCATCGTCGCCCACACCGCCTACCATCTGGGGGAGATTCGGCAGGCGTTGTGCACGCTGGGGGCGAGCGGAAGCGAGAGCGAGAGCTAGCGACAGCGGCAGAAAGGGCGCGAAGTCCTTTCGCATAGCGTGAGCAGGTGGTGGACAACCAGCTGCCCAGAGCCGCACGCCAGGCGCCTACGGGCGTGGCGGTCCCTGGCGCACCCGGCGGCGCATCGCTTCCAGGGGCCAGTCTGGCACGTCCATCGCCTGGGCCCGGAAGTCGGCCCGGATCTCGTGCAGGGGCTCCAGCCACCAGGTGGCCCCGGCCGCCTGGTAGGGCCGGACGATGGCCGCGGCGCGGACCGGGTCGTCGCCCGGGGTCTCGGCGCCAGCCGCCAGGTCGAACGGCGGCGCGCCCGCCGGGCGCTGGCTGCTGACCAGGGCGTGGATCTGGCGGATGTCGTCCGGCGTGAGGAAATCCTGGGGCCCGCCGCCGAGGGGCATGGGCACGACGCCGTCCCAGCGGGCGGCGCGGCGAAATGGCTGCCGCCGCGGCCAGGCCCCACCGGTCCACACGGGGATGCGCGGCTGCTGGACCGGGGTGGGGAGGAAGGTGACGGCTTCCAGCCGATAGTGGGCGCCGTGGAACGTCACCGGCTCGCCCTGCCAGAGGGCGTTGATCACCGCGAGCGCCTCGTCGAGCATCGCCGCGCGGCGCCGGGCGTCCGGCTCCTCGCCCAGCTGGGCCAGCTCGTCGTCGACGCCCAGGACGGCGCCGACGATCAGGCGCCCGCTCGAGAGACGATCCAGACTGACCATCTCGCGGGCGAATTTGGCCGGGCGCCGGCGGGGCAGGGGCGTCATGAGGGCGCCGAAGCGCAGGCGCTCCGTAGCCAGGGCCACCGCCGTCAGGGCCACGGTCACGTCGACGAACGGGGCCGGCCAGGGCATGAGGAGATGATCCCAGAGGAAGAAGCCGTCCCACCCGGCCGCCTCCGCGTCGCGGGCCAGCCCGGCCATGACCCGGGCGTCGCCGGCGAGGCCGAAGTTGATGATCGAGAGGCCGTATTTCATCGCGTGCTCCTCCGGAGCGCGGCAGTGTGCGCGCCGATTGTATCACCGACCCGGGGCGGCCGGGCAGGCGGGTGGGGCGAAAAGCCAGGACATCTGCCTATGGACAGGCCGCCCACCGTGAAGTAGGCTTCTGCTTGTCCAGATCCCGCCGTGTTGGCAGAACTGCGGGGTCTCAAGAGGTCGCGAGGTTGGAGAGACTGGCGCGAACCGGATACGGCGGATATGTTGACAATACGCCCGTTCACCGAGCCCGACTGGCCGGCCACCTGGCGGATCCTGGAGCCGGTCTTCCGGGCCGGCGAGACCTACGCCTATTCCCCCGACATCACGGCCGAGGCGGCCTATGCCGCGTGGGTCGTCGCGCCCGCCGCCACGTTTGTGGCCGTGGGTGAGGCGGGCGACATCGTCGGCACCTACTACCTCAAGCCCAACCAGCAGGCGCTGGGCGCCCACGTTTGCAACGCCGGCTACGTCGTGGCCGAGACAGCCCGGGGGCGGGGCATCGCCTCGGCGCTGTGCGTCCACTCGCAGCGCGAGGCGGTCGCTCGCGGCTTCCGGGCCATGCAGTACAATCTGGTCGTGGCCACGAACGAGGGGGCGGTGCGCCTGTGGCAGCGGCACGGCTTCGCCATTGCCGGCACGCTGCCGGGCGCGTTCCGCCACCCGCGGCTGGGCTTCGTCGACGCCTACGTGATGTTCAAGCAGCTCGCCCCGTAGCCGCCGGATCCCCGACCCCCGGCCACCTCGACCAATCCAACGATTCGCATAGTGCCCACAAGGGCGGGGGCGCCTCAGCCACCATCGGGGGTGCGGCCCGCACCGGGATGTCAAGCGAGGGCCCGGCTGAATTCCCCTTGAAATGCGCCTGGTTGCGCGCGTAGCCGGCCCGGCTGAACGGGCAGATGGCCAGGCAGATGGCGCAGCCGGGGTGGCGGGCGAAGTAGTCGCGGCAGGCCGCGTGATCGATCGTCTGCATGCCGCCGTCGCCGCGCGCCCGGGGGCGTAGCGAAGATCGCGTCGACCGGGCAGTCGCGCACGCACTTCCGACACATGGCGCAGAAGTCACGCACCCACAGATGCTCGTTCCTCTGCCCCAGCCGCGCCGGCGTCGGCAGGTTGGTGATGTTGGTGTAGAGCGTGTTGAGGCGGAGCCGGGCGCCCTCGTCGGGGGCAATGAGCAGGCCGTGGTAGCCGATGGCCCCCATGCCGGCCAGCTCCGCCAGGTGCGGGTAGTCGGCCAGGCCGCCGAGCGCCGTGCCAGGGTAGGCGGCGTAGCCATGGCGACCCAGGAAGCGGGCCAGCTTCCAGGCGATGCGCGCCATGCGCCGGTAGCCACGCATGACCTCGAGCTGACAGGCGAAGCTCGGCGCGCCGTCGAGCGGCGCCCGGTCCATCTCCACCGAAAAGATGATGGCGTGCTCGGCGGGGATTCCCTTGTCCCGAAAGATGGCGGTGCGCGGCACGGTGACGTAGCCGACATCCTTCGCCCCCAGCCGGCGGGCCAGGGCCTCCAGCGCGGCGATGAAGGCCGGCGAGGCCTCAGACTTCGTCGGGCGAAAGCGGTCGCCGTAGAGGCGGGCGCCGC
>JBFGLK010000025.1:0-12245 GCA_041576195.1 Promineifilaceae bacterium (SeqCode) | reverse complement strand
GTCGGCGGCGCCTTCTTCGACTACCCGCACATCGGCGTGGGTAGCGACGCCATCTACGTGGGCGCCAACATGTTTGGCGGCGGCACCGGCCGTGTGTGGGCGCTCGACAAGTGGGCCATGTATGACGGCTTGCCCGCCGCGTCGGTCACCCAGGCGACGGGCACCGACGACACGCCGCAACCCCTCAAGGCGCACGGCTTCGCTGACGGAACCTGGCCGGCGGGCGGCGTGCACTACATTCTCACCCACCGCAGCGGCGGTGGCCAGTTTGCCCTTTACCGTTGGATCGATCCATTCGGGGCCAATCTGCTGTCCGTCGCCGCGGTCTTCAACATGCAGGACTATCACGGTGTCTCGGTCGGCTTCCCGGTCTCCAACCAGCAGCAAGGGGGTGGCGCCATTGAAGCCAACGACAACCGGGGTCTCGACTTCGAGTGGCGGGATGGCTCTGGCTGGATGACCAGCATCGTTTCCTGCAACCCCGGCGGTGGCACGGTCAACTGCATCCAGTGGGCGGAGATCGACCTGGCGTCGATCGCGGTCGTCCAGGCCGGCGTGTTCGCCAGCAGCGGGGTTTACCGCTACTTCCCTGACCTCGCGGTCAACGCCTGTGGGGATATGCTCGTTGGCTATACGAGATCAAGCGTGAGCGAGTGGCCATCGATCTTCGCCGCCGGCCGCGAGAGCGGCGATCCCCCGGGCGTCGTCGGCGGTGAGGTGCTGGTTAAGGCCGGTGAGCAACGCTTCACCGGATACGACGGCGTCCCTTATCGCTGGGGCGATTACACCGGCCTCAGCGTGTCGCCCGATGGGCGCACGCTCTGGTACCTGGGCGAGTACAGCAAGCTCGACGTCGCCAACCAATCGGCCAACTGGGGCACCTATGTCGGCGCCTTGACCTTCCCCAACTGCGCGCCGGCCGCCGACTTTGCCCTGGCGGCGACGCCGCAAAGCCTCGACGTCTGCGTCGGCGATCCGGCGAGTTTCCTGATCGATGTGGCCTCGTATCAAGGGTTTGCCGATCCGGTGAGCCTTTCTGCCTCGGGTGTGCCGGCAGGCTACCAGGCCAGCTTCTCCGTCAACCCGGTCGTGCCGCCCGGGGCCAGCGACCTGCTGCTCGACCCGACCGGCCCGGCATTGGCCGGCCAATACGCCATCGAGATCCAGGGCGCCGCGGCAACCGCCACGCACACGACAACCGTCCAGCTCGATCTCTTCGATGGACTGCCTGGGCCCACCACCCTGCTCCTGCCACCCCCCGGGGCAACCGGCGTTAGCCTGGTGCCCACCTTTAGCTGGAACCCCTCGCCAACCGCCAATGCCTATCGCCTTAGTGTGGCCACCGATCCCGGCTTCGCCAACATCGTCTATACGATAGACACGCCGGACACCAGCCACACAAGCGGCATCGCGTTCGATCCGCTGAGTACCTACTACTGGACCGTTCGCCCCCTCAACCCGTGTGGCGTCGGCAGTCCGGCCCCGGCGCGAGCGTTCACCACCCTGGATGTACCGCCGATCCTGCTGGTCGACGACGACGATAACAGTCCAGACGTCCGGGCGAGCTATGTTGCCGCGCTCGACGCCCTAGGCCTGGCCTACGACGTCTTCGACACGGCCAACAGTGACAATGAGCCGCCAGAAGCCACGCTGATGCAATACGACCTTGTCATCTGGTTCACCGGCGACGAGTTCGGGGGTGCCTCCGGCCCCGGCCCCGCGGGTGAGACGGCACTGGCCGGTTTCCTCGATGCCGGCAACTGCCTCCTCATCAGCAGCCAGGACTACCTCTATGACCGCGGTCTGACCGCGTTTATGGGGAGTTACCTGGGCGTCGGCACCTTCAACAATGATGTCACCCAGACCTCGGTGAGCGGCACGGGCAGCGTGTTCGGGACGATTGGCACCACTGCACTGACCTACCCGTTCACGAACTACAGCGACCGCATCCTGCCAGACGGCACCGCCGAGACGGCATTCGTCGGTAACCAGGGCAGCGCCGCGGTGAACAAGGAAGCGGGCTATCGCAGCGCCTTCCTCGGCTTCCCGATCGAGGCGTTGCCCGAGGCGGTGCGCCGGACGGTGCTGTCGACGATGGTCGACTGGTGCCAGCCAGGCCCCGCACCCTTGCTGACCCTGACCGTCCGCTTCCGGCTGAACAATGGCTCAGCGGACCTGGATACCGTTACGTTCTATGACGATGGGTCGTTCCTCGACGCCGATGGCCATGCCGGCAACTGGGGCGTGCTGACATCGCCCTTGCGCCTCCAGTTCCGCTACCAGGACGGGAGTAACTGCGGCGCCTACTCGCGCGGCACATTCCAGGGAGGCGGCCTGGTCCAGGGCTTCCGCGTTTGCACAGATGGCTCGGGTCTCCTGGGGATCTGGCGCGGCACGGTCGTCTCGGCCGCCCCCGGTTTCTTGCTTGACTGACGGGCCGCCCGTCGCGATGGCGAAGGTATCCAATGCCTCGACTTCCCTTTGTCC
Source organism: Promineifilaceae bacterium (SeqCode) (assembly GCA_041576195.1). GTDB lineage: Bacteria > Chloroflexota > Anaerolineae > Promineifilales > Promineifilaceae > JAGVTM01. The sequence goes on along the minus strand of JBFGLK010000025.1, from coordinate 9,758 downwards.
TGACCATGGGGGCCCTGTTCCTGGCAATCCTCACAGTGGGTCGCCAGGGACCGGCCCGGTCGGCCGTTGCGAAATCCCCGGCTGCAAGCGCATCGACTGACCTGCTCCTGGTCTTGCGGGAGCAGGCGGATCTGACCGACGCCGCCGGGATAGACGACTGGTTCGCCCGCGGGCGCTGGGTGGTAAGCCGATTGCGCGAAACAGCCGCGCGCTCCCAGGCGCCATTGCTGGCCAGGCTGGAGGACGGGTTGGCGTCCGGCGCTGTCCATTCCTTCCGCTCGTACTACGTGGTAAACGCAATCGCGGTGCGGGGTGACCGCGACTGGCTTGCTGGCCTGGCCGGCGATCCGGTCGTGGTCGCCGCCGTGCCATTGGCGGCAGTCTCCGCGGTTGGCGGGCCGGTCACCGCGCCGGCTACGGCCGAGTGGGGCGTCGCCCAGATCGGGGCAGACGAGGTCTGGACCGACTTCGGTCTCCGTGGCGACGGGGTCGTGGTGGCGAGTGTCGGTACGGGCGTCGATGCCAGCCACCCTGCCCTGGCAGCCCAATACCGGGGTACCGAAACGGGCAGCCACGACTACAATTGGTTCGACCCGACGGGCGCCTTTCCAAATGCGCCGGGGGACGACAACGGGCACGGGTCGCACACCACCGGCACAATCGTCGGAGACGATGCCGGTGTCAATCAGATCGGCGTCGCGCCGGGCGCCCGGTGGATTGCGGTGAAGGCGTGCAACGCGTTTGGCGCCTGCAGCCAGGCGGACCTGCTGGCAGCAGCCGAGTGGGTGCTGGCGCCCTACCCGATTGGCGGCGGTCCCGGCCAGGGCGACCCGGACCAGCGGCCCCACCTCGTCAACATCACCTGGGGCGGGGCAGGTGGCGATCCCTGGTTCCAGGCCGCTACTCAGAGCTGGCGGGCTGCCGGCATCGTGCCTATCGCCGCTGCGGGTGGCGGTGGGCCCGCGCCGGGCACCATCGGGTCTCCGGCCGACTACCCGGAAGTGATCGCCGCCGGCGCCACAGACGCGCTGGACTTCGTCGCTTCCTTCAGCGCCCGGGGGCCGTCGGCACTGACGCCGGAGATCAAACCAGATGTGGTCGCCCCAGGCGTGGGCATTCGCTCGGCCAACAGCGAGGGTGGCTACAGCATCTTCAGCGGCACGTCAATGGCCGGGGCCCACCTCGCCGGCTGCGCGGCCCTGGTGCGCGCGGCCGCACCGGCCCTCGGGCCGCAGGAAGTGGAAGACGTCCTGGAGGCGACGGCGCTGGATGTCGACGCACCCGGGCCGGACTTCAATGCCGGCCACGGGCGCATCGACTGCTACGCGGCCGTGCAGGCTGTCGGCGAGTTCGTCCGGGTTCCATGGATCGGTCTCTGGGGCCAGCACAACGGCGCCGTCGGTCTTGCGCGGGGCGTGGTCGTCGTGGTCGACGATGCCGGCAACCGCGTAGACGCCGCGATGGTTTCGGTCACCTGGACGCTGCCAGGTGGCGCGGTGGTCTCACAAACGCGCCAGACGGTCAACGGCCTGGCCTGGTTCCAGAGGTTGTTTATCCAGCCCGGCCTGGTCACGTTGGCGGTCGACGACATCGATATCGAAGGCATGCTTCTGGATCGGCCGGCCAGCGTCTTGAGCCGCAGCGAGCCAATCGGCCCCTGACGCTCGCCAGCGGCTGTCGGCGCCCGTGGCTTGGCGGGACGTGCGGCATCGCTTACAATCCAGGCCCATCGTTCCGTTCACGGTGGTTTCACGCATGGACCGTCGCCCACTCTACACTATCTTCCTCATCGTTTTCACGAATATCCTTGGCGCCGGGGTTATTCTGCCGGTTCTGCCGCTGTTCGCCGAGGGCCAGATGGGCGCCACGGCGTTTCAGGCGACGCTGCTTAATACCGCCTACTGGGCGGCCCTCTTCGTAGCCGCCCCGTGGCTTGGCCGGCTGTCGGATCGACTGGGGAGGCGGCCGGTGCTCATTGTCAGCCAGATCGGGACGGTCTTCTCATTCCTCTTGATGATCGCCGCGTTACCGCTCGGGGCGGCGCTGGAAGAGGCTGGGCTGCGCCTGGGAATCAGCGGCGCCTTGTTCATCGCCTATCTGGCCCGCACGCTGGATGGCGTCACCGGCGGCAACATCACGACGGCTCAGGCCTACATCACCGATGTCAGCACGTCGGAGAACCGGGCCCAAGCGCTCGGCATGATCAGCGCGGCGTTTGGGCTTGGCTTCATCTTCGGACCGGTTTTCGGCGGCGTGCTGGCCGTGATCAGTCTGACGGCGCCTTTCATCGGCGCCGCAGCCATCACGACCGGCACAGTGGTGCTTACGACGCTCCTGCTTAAGGAGTCGCTGCCGCCCGAGGACAGAGAACGCCCACTGGAGAAGCGCCAGGAAGTGCCGACGCGTCAGTTGCTGGCCATCCGCGGCGTGGTGCTCGTCCTGGCTACGGTCTTCCTCGCCCAGCTGGCCTTTTCTGCCCTGCAAAGCACATTTGCCCTCTTCGCCGAGCGATTGCTCTTTGCCGCGACGCCAGACAACCTGGTCGCCCGCAATGTCGGCCTGCTGCTCGCCTTCGTTGGGGTGACCAGCGTGGTGACGCAGTTGGCGCTCATCCGCCCGCTCATACAGCGCCTCGGCGAGCCCAGGTTAGTGCTGGTAGGCATCGGGGCGGTGGCCATCGGGTTCCTGGGCATCGGCCTGACGGCGTCGGTCGTCGGTACCATCATCTTTCTGGCGCCGCTGGCCTTCGGGCAGGGCGTCAATCAGCCAAGCCTACAGACGATCCTTACACGCTTCGGCGATGAGCGAATCCGCGGCCGGCTCCTCGGCATCTACCAGTCGTCCAATAGCCTGGCGCTGATCTTCGGACCCGTCTGGGGCGGCTACGTATTCGAGCGTGTCAGCCCACAGGCCCCCTATCTCCTCGCGGTGCCCATCTTGCTCCTCGCACTCGGTTGCGCCGGCCTCCTTGCTCGCGAGGCGCCTGCCGTCGACCGGCCTGCGGAGACCGCGCCATGATTCGGCGCTTCGAGTCCCAGGCGCCCTGGTGGTCGCCCCGACTGCCGGCACAGAACGCCGAAGCGCCGCGCCGCGATCACGGTCGCAATCGCGCCCGAGGCTGGCTGCTTGTGGCCCTGATCACAGCGCTTGCCCTGGCCTGGACGGCCTACCGCTGGCTTGGTCGACCTGCCTGGTTTGCCTGGCTGGCGCCGGAACGCCAACAGCTGATCGTCATGGTGGAGACAGCCGCGCTGGCCACGTTGGCCATCGTCTGGGCCGGTCTCTGGTGGCACGCGCAGCGGCGGGAGCAGAAGCGGCGCCTTGCGGGGGAACGCGAGATATCACTGCCCGAGCTGTTCGCGCTTAGCCCGGCGGCTTTTGAGCGCTATGTGGGAGGCCTGTTTGCGGCGAAGGGCTATCGCGTGCGGAGGCGTGGGGGGAGCGGCGACCAGGGGGTCGACCTGGAGTTGGCGGACGGGCTGGGCCGGCGGGCAATTGTCCAGTGCAAGCGGTATCAGCACACGGTGGGCGCGGACGTAGTGCGCGAGCTCTTCGGCACACTGGTGCACGAAGGCGTCAACCACGCCTTCCTGGTGACGACGGCGGAGATCTCCGAGTCGGCGAGGACCTGGGCTGCCGGCAAGCCGCTGACCCTGATCGACGGCTATACGCTCGTGGCCATCGCCGCGCGCCTCGACGAATCGTGAGGCCCATACCTCCCGCCTGTTCAGCCAACCCCCTTTGCTAGAAGGCGATCAGGGCCTCCATGGCCGCCCGGATATCCGCCACCGTCGGGAGCATGGCGTCCATAAGGTTGACGTTGAAGGGGACTGGCACCTGTGGCGCCGCCACGCGCCGGATCGGGCCATCCAGGTCCATGAATGCCTCGTCGGCCACCGTCGCTGCGATCTCCGCCCCGAAACCGCCAAAGCGCACGTCTTCGTGCACGATCAGTAATTTGGCCGTCTGGCGCACGGCCTCCAGCACCAGCTCCTTGTCCCACGGCTGGATCGTGCGCAGGTCGATGAGCGTGACGTCCAGGCCAGCCGCCGCCTCCGCGCACCGCTCGACCATCGCTCCCCAGGTGACCACGGTCAGGTCGTCACCCTCCGAAAGGACGGCACCGCGCCCAAATGGTAACTCGTAGTCATCGCCCGGATAGGGCCGCCGCGACCAGGCGGCGTCGAGCACGGCCCGATGCTCAAAGAAAATGACCGGATCGTTGCCGCGCAGCGCGGCGCGCAAGAGGCCGGCACCGTCGGCGGCGTTGGAGGGGAAGGCCACTTTCCAGCCGACGGCGTGGGCGAAGTCGATTTCGCTGGTCACGCTGTGCCAGGGATCGCCGATCTTGCGGAAGCCCCCCGGCATGCGGACGATGATCGGCGCCGCGAAAGTGTTGTGCGTGCGCCAGCGAAGCGTGCCACAGTTGTGCAGTTGCTCTGTCGCCGGATCGGCGTACTTGCGGAACTGTATCTCCGGCACGGGCACCAGTCCGGCGAGCGCCATGCCGACGGCGCGCCCGATGATTCCCTCTTCCGACAGGCTGGTGTCGAACACCCGCCGCTCGCCGAAGCGCTTCTGCAGGCCCAGGGTCGCCGCGTGCACCCCGCCCTTGACGCCAACGTCTTCGCCGAAGCAGAGGAGCCGTGGGTTGCGCTCCAGCTCCGACTCCAGCACGCGCCGCACCGCGTCGACGAAATTGATGCGTCGGGGATCGTCGGGGACGGGCGTGTCACTGCCGGCCGGTAGCGGAAGGCCTTCACCGACCAGCCCGCCGACCGCCTGGGGGGTATCCGGCTCGGAGAAGACGAACCGGGTTACTTCGGCCGTCATTGGCTCCGGGCGCGCCTGCGCCACGACGCAGGCTCGGGCCACCACCTCGTCAGCTTCCACGCGCAGCGCCTGCCAGTCGGCTGGCGACAGCACCCCGGGCACCAGAAAGGTCTCCAGCGCCACCAATGGATCGCGGGCCCGCTCGGCCTCAAGAACCACCGCGCTCTTGTACGCCTGGTTATCCACGCTCGAGTGACCCGACAGCCGGGGCATTGTCAGCCGGAGCAGTCCTGGGCCTTGACCCCCGCGAACGTGGTCGGTGGCCGCGGCGACGTGCGCCGCCGTCTCGGCCGGGTCGGTTCCGCTCCCGTCCCAGACCGCCAGATTGCCGTATGAGGCGAGATTGCGGGCGATGTTGCCACCGGGCACCTGCTGTGTTCCGGCGACCGATATGGCGTAGCCATTGTCCTCGATGACGAAAAGCAGAGGCAGGCTCAGGGTTGTGGCCATGTTGAGGGCCGCCCAGAAACCGCTCCCGGCCACCGAACCGTCGCCACCGAACGCCAGCGTGATGCAGCCGTCAGCCTCGGCGTCGCCAAGCACGTCGGCGCGGTAGCGGATGGCCTGGGCCCAGCCGGCGGCCGGCGTGTATTGGGACCCGACGTCGCCGCTCGCTGGCAGCACCGTGGCCCGCCCGCGCCATGGTAGATTGAAGACTACGCCGACGTCGCGGCCTCCGCTTATCCCGTCCGCCCGTGCCATGTCGGCCGCCAGGGCTTCTTCCGGCGTCAGGCCGACGGCGAGCATGAACGGGCGCGACCGGTAGTAGACGCCAGCCGCATCGTACCGGCGGCCAAGGCGCTGGGCAAGCAAGAGCTGGCCCAGCTCGTGCCCGCGGGCGGAGAACTGGTAGGTCACCTGCCCGTTGGGCACTAGCGTCTCCTCCTCCAGCTCATCCAGACGCCGCGAGATGAGCGCCAGGCGCGCGACTTCACGCCAATCGAACCCGTCATCAGTCTGGGGCAACGCGTGTCTCCTAACCTGGTGCCCGATGCCGGCAGGTGGCAGCAGCCTGGCTCCCGCCACTGGAGTCAGCCGGGAGCCTTTGGATGGCGCCGATTGTAATCCGAAACGATCAGTCCGCAACCGCCAGGTCCACCGCCGGCGCCGTGGTTTGCCCGGCGGCACACCTCCGGCTATCATCGCCGGCCAAGCGCATGAACAAGGACGTCACCGTTTTCTACGTCGAGGATGAACCCAGCATCGCCCGACTGCTGACCAGCGGACTGGGGCTCTTTGGCATCCATGTGTTGCCCGTCTATTGGAGCGCGGAGGCGGTCCTGGAGAACGTGGAAGCCGCGGAGTTCCGGCAGGCCGACGTGCTCATCTTCGACATTCGCCTGCCGCGCATGACGGGGCTGGAGCTGGCGGCGGAACTGCGCCGGCGGGGGGAGCGGCGGCCCATCGTTCTGGTGAGCGCGTGGCCCTCGCCTCCGGAGGGCGAGCTGGCCGCCCTCGAGGCGACCTTCTTACCCAAGCCGTTCGACTTCCCCGATGTCGTGCGCACGGTGCGGAGCCTCGTCTAGCCGGCACCACTTCATTCAGGCGAAGTCGGAAGAGGGCGGATCCTCCGCGGGCCCTGAGGCATCGACACGACGTGCGCCGGTCACCGCCTCCAGATCGGCCAGGCGCAGGCGCAGATTCAGCCCCTTCCTGCCGGCACTGACGAACACCGACTCAGACGCGGGCGCCGCTGCGTCAAGCAAGATACGGAAGCCCCGATTCAGCAGGGCCAGCGGCGAAATACCGCCGACCTCCAGTCCGGTCAACGCCTCCGCCTCGCGGTGAGACGCCAGCTTCAGCTTCTTCTCCCCCACGGCAGCCGCCAGCTTCTTCAGATCCAGACGACGATCGGCCGGCACCATTACGAGCATGGCCTTGCCGTGCCCCGGCGCCACGACCAGCGTCTTGAGCACCTGGCCTGCCGGCACGCCGAACAGCTCGGCGATGCGGGCCGCGTCGCGCTCGCCGGCGTCGTAGGCGACCGGCTCGTAGTGGATGCGCTTGCCCTCCAGGACGCGCATGGCCAGTGTCTTCTCCACGGGACGCTACTCCTCATGGGGCGTGGAAGGGGCCAGGTAGCCCAACTCGTCCAACGCCCGCTCCAGAGGCGCGATATCAGCAACCTGTAGCGCCCCTGCTCGCCAGCGGCCATCTGTCCCAATGAAGACGTAGCCTCTGCCGGCATGGCGGCCCTCGATCGGGATGAGGAGGCGATTGATTCGTTCCAAGCGGATCGGCAGATTGAAGCGGACTGGATTGCGATAGTGAACATCCACGACGAGCGCCGTCGTCTCGTACTCGGCCAGCGTCTGATCGCTCAGGCCGATGTCCACGAGCGCGCGGCTGCGGAAGTCTGCTAGCGTGGCGTCCAACCCGGCCGACACAACGAGGAACGGCTGGGTGCCTCGCGCCAAAATATCTGTTGCCCCGGCGTTGTGGACGACGATCTGGTCCGGCACATAGACCGGCTGCACGGGGAACCACCAGAGCGGATTGCCAGAGGTCAGGGTGTTCAGCAACCAGACGGCGCCGACCCCGATGACGAGGAAGGTGAGCAGCGGCTTCAGCAGCCGAAATCGTGGCAAGGTCTGCATCTGAGCACTCCCGTGGGCCTATCGGCGCGCCATTATGCCCCTTGACGCCGGCCAGGGCAACGCCATTGGCCGTATGGGCCCGGGCCAATAGCCAGAAAGTAAGGGCGCGCGGTGGCTTCCGGGCCCATTCGGGCGCTCGTTTTGTGCCATAATGAGCATAGTCGTTGAGAACGCTCGCAATGTTGCGTGACTGCTCGAGGAATGTCTTGATGATGCCGGCACCGATTCCGTCGCCCTCCGCCGCGCAGGCGTCCGCCAACCATCATGCCGTCGATCCCCAGGAGGCGCACGTTCTGGTCGTCGAGGACAACGTGCCGAACTTCGTCCTGATCGCCCGTCTGCTGGCCTACATGGGCATCCAGAAGTGCGAGTGGAAGACGACGGGCTGGGGCGTGGTCGACTTTGCTAATACGATGCCCCGCATCGACCTGATCCTGATGGACCTGCGCCTGCCGCACGAAGATGGCTACGAGGCCCTGCGGCAGATCCGCGCGGACGATCGCCTTGGCGACACGCGCGTGGTCGTCGTCACCGCCCAGGGCAGCCATGCGGAACTGGAGAAAGCGCGCGTGGCCGGCTTCGACGGCTTCATCTCCAAACCACTTGACGCCGACGCCTTTCCCGAGCAGATTCGCCGCATCCTGGCCGGCGAGTCCGTCTGGGATCTCGGCCTGTAGTCCCGGTCCTGGTTCTCCAGGCCCCAAACGAACGCCGTGATTCATGAGAGAGCGACTACGGAACCTCCGCTTCTTGCGTTCAAATCTCTATGAGATTCGAACCACCGATCTGGACGTACTCAGTCGCGGTCGCCTGCTTCAACTCCTCCTCACGGGCCTCATCGTTCCGCTCACCATTCTAACTGTTGCCAGATCGCTGCTGGCGCTCACCCTTCCCGGGGACGCGATCGCATTTCCCTTTTCGTTTCCGCTTGGCACCATCCTCATCATGCAGGCGATCGCCATGGCGACGGCGGTTGCCAGCTTCGCGTGGCTGCGTGCCGGCAAACTCCAGCCGGCCCTCCATGTATCGCTGTCGGTCCTTGATTTGGCCATCATCTGGCTATCGCTTCGCCTGCCCGGGGCGATCCTCTCTCTGGCTACCCTCACCCTGCTGCCCATACTCGTCAGCGCGGTGTTGGGATCCCTCCGCCAGAGCCTTCCCTATGTCGCCGTCACCCTGGTCGCCATTCCCATCCTTCTGGCAATCAGTGGGCAGGCGGTCGTGAGCTACGCCGTGATTAGCCTGGTGATGGTCATGGCCATCGTCGCCTTCAGCAACACCCTCAACGAGGCGTCGCAAGAGTCTCGTGAGCTCACGCGGGACATCCTCGCCCTGGCGGACACGCTGCAGGAGACGATTCACGAGCAGACGACCGCCCTTCGCCGCCGGGCGGAGCAGCTCGAGCATAGCGCTGAGGTCGGTCGTGTGGCCAGTCTGTCGCTGGAGCTGCCGGAGCTGATCAAGCAGACGACGGCGAAGATCCGGGAGCGGTTCGACTATGGCGACGTCTCCGTCATGTTGCTTCCATCGGGCGGCGATGAGGCACTGCGGCGCGCCAGCCTCGACACGCGACGCCACGAGGAGCGGGACATCGAGCTTGAGGAGGGCACGCTGGTCGGCTGGGTGGCCCGTAATGCAGAGGCCCGGCTGACCGAGGGTGAGCCCGGCAGGCGCTCAAAGGGTCCGGAGATAGCCCTGCCGCTACTCTCTCGCGGGCAGGTTATCGGCGTGCTGCACGCCAGCGCGCGGCGGAAAGAAGCTATCGTACGGGAGGACACGGTCGTCCTTCAGCTGATGGCGGACCAGATTGCGGCGAACCTGGAAAACGCCCGGCTCTACGCCGAATCACAGCGCCGGGCGGACCTGCTCGGCCAGTTGCCGCAGATCGCCACGACGATGGCGCGTCAGTCGACCGTCATGAACGTCTTGAGCGCGTTTGCCCAACGAGTGCGGCCGCTGCTTGAGGCTGACGGCGTCAGCGTCTGGTTGCATCGGCCGGGCGTGCCCGGTCTGTCGCTGGTGCTCTGCCACGTAGGCGAAGAAGAGCGGCCCGTGGCGACCGCCGGCGTGACGTCGATCGGCCTGCCGGCACAGCTGGCCCTAGAGAACCGCATTCTGGTGGTCGAGGAGCTACATCGCTGGCCCGACCCGCTCGAGGCGGCCACGGTGCTCGTGCCCGGCGTCGAAGCCAGTTCCTACCTGGTCCTGCCCATTCGCGAGGAAAACCAGCCTGCCGGCATCGCCGCGTTCGCCCGCCGCAGCCAGCGTCATCGCTTCTCCGGCGAAGAGGTGCAATTCTGCGAAGCCCTGGCGCTGCAGCTGGGCGTC
>JBFGLK010000024.1:0-12324 GCA_041576195.1 Promineifilaceae bacterium (SeqCode) | reverse complement strand
GTCAAATTATCGCCGCGTCAGGTAACCGGGTAAAGGCCCTGCGCAGGTTAGGAACGAGGAGAACGACATGGGAAGACGAGGACCAGCACCGAAACCAACCGAACTGAAGCGGCTGCAGGGCACCGTGCGCGCCGACCGCGACAGCACGATCGGCGACGCATTCGATGACACGATGCCCTACTGCCCCAGCTACCTGAGCGACGAGGCGAAGCTGGAGTGGCGGCGCGTGGCCAAGCATCTGCACCAGGTCGGCATCCTGAAGTATGTCGACCGCGCCGTGATGGCAGCATACGTCGACGCCTATGGGCGCTTTATCCAGATCCTGGCGGCCATGGACGGCCAGCCCTTTACTTACGAGACCGACAAAGGCTACGTCTACCCTAACCCACTCATCAAGCAGCTGGAGGCGGCCAAGGGCGAGATGCTGCGCTTCATGCGCGAGCTCGGCCTGACGCCATCGTCGCGGGCGCGCATCGTCGTTAAGGACGGCGGCAAAGCGGAAGAGCTGAATCTGGCGGAGGCCCTCTTCGAGGCGGTGCATGGCGGCCGTTGAGTTTACAGCCGAGCAGTACGTCGAGGACGTGCTGGCCGGGCGCGTGCTTGTCAACCGCACGGCGCGCCTGGCCGTGGAGCGGCACCGCCGGGATCTGGAGACCGGCAAGGAGCGCGGATTGTACTTTGACGAAAACGCGGCCAAGGTGGCGATTGCCTTCTTTAGTGTGTTGCGACACTGGAAGGGCGAGTGGGCCGGCCAGCCGGTCACGCTGGAGCCGTGGCAGCAGTTCATTACCTGGGCGCTCTTTGGCTGGAAGCGGAAACGGGATGGCCAGCGCCGGTTCCGCACGGCCTACATCGAGGTGCCGCGCAAGAACGGGAAGACGACGTGGGCGGCCGGCGTGGGCCTGTACCTGATGACGGCTGACGGCGAGCCTGGCGCCGAGGTGTACACGGCGGCCACGAAGCGGGACCAGGCGCGCATCGCCCACCGGGACGCCACGGAAATGGTCAAGCGGAGCCCGCAACTGCGGCAGCTAGTCAGTTCGTTCAAGGACAACCTGCACGCTGTCGCCTCGGCCTCCAAGTTCGAGCCCCTTGGCCGGGACGCGGACAGCATGGACGGGTTAAACGTGCATGGGGCGATCATCGACGAGGTGCACGCGCACCGCAACCGCGACCTGTGGGACGTGCTGGAGACCGGCACGGCCTCGCGGCGCCAGCCGCTAATGCTCGCCATTACCACGGCCGGCTTCGACCGCCAGTCGCTTTGTTGGCAGCTGCACGACTACACGGAGAAGCTGCTGGCACGGCTGGTCGACGACGACAGCTTTTTCGGCACGATTTATGGGCTGGACGAGGGAGACGATTGGGAGAGCGAGTCCAACTGGTACAAGGCCAATCCCAATCTGGGCGTATCGAAGAAGCTGGACGACCTGCGCCGGTTATCGGCCCGGGCTCGGGAGCTGCCGGCGCAGCTCAACGCCTTCTTGCGCCTGCACCTGAACGTTTGGACGCAAGTCGAGGACCGCTGGCTGGCGCCGGAGACGTGGGCCGGCTGCGATCATGCGGTCGACGAGGAGGCGCTGGTGGGCCGCCAGGCTTTTGGCGGGCTCGACCTGGCCACCACGACCGACGTGGCCGCCTGGGTGCTGGTCTTCCCGCCCGTTGCCAGTGACCCGCTGTTCTACGTGCTGCCGCGTTTCTTTATCCCGGAAGACGCGATCCGGGAGCGCAGCCGGCGCGACCGCGTGCCTTATGAAGCGTGGGACCGGCTCGGCTACGTCACCGCCACGCCGGGCAACGTCATCGACTACGACTGGATTCTGGCGCAGGTGGACCAGGACGCCCGCGCCTACAACGTGCGCGAAGCGGCCTTCGACCGCTGGGGCGCGACCGGCGTGGCCACGCAGTTGGCCGAGCGCGGCATGGAGGTGGTGCAGTTCGGGCAAGGCTACGCCAGCATGTCCGGCCCCATGAAGGAGCTAGAGAAGCTGGTGCTGGGTAAGCGGCTGGCGCACGGCGGGCACCCGGTCATGGCCTGGATGGCCGACAATGTGGTGGCCTCGCAGGACGCGGCCGGCAACGTCAAGCCGGACAAGGCGCGCAGCCGGGAGAAGATCGACGGCATCGTGGCCCTGATCATGGCCCTGGACCGGGCGCTGCGGCACACCGGCCCGCCAGGGAGCGTTTACAGCTCCCGGGGAGTGCGGACCATTGGATGATACAAGCTGACGTGAAACCCTTAGAACGAGGTGTCCTGATCGCCAGCGTCCTCTTGGAGCGGCGGGAGATTAGCGTGCGCCAGGCGGCCGCGATGTGCGAGGTCAGCGAGCGCACGGCGCAGCGGGATCTGCAATCCATCTCCCGTATGCTGCCGCTCGTGACCGAGCGAAACGGGCGGGAGATCGTCTGGCGCATCATGGCCAAGTAACACGTAAACGATTGCGGTAAGTCGACAGAGACCGTCGGCTGTTTTTGCTACGCTAAGCCTGGAGGTAATGCCTCCAGGCTTTTTTCATGTTGAACGACTACCTACCGGATGCGCTAAGTCTGATCGGGCTGGTGGCCCTGGCGGCAGGCGTCGCCTGGCAATTCGGCCCGGCCTGGGCGCTGATGGTGGCGGGCCTCGCGCTGCTGGCGACAGGCGTCACCGCAGCCTGGAAACGGAACCGCTGATGGGCGTTCTCGATAGGCTATTCGCAAATAGACAAGTGGACGAGCGACGGTTATCACTTACCGACGCCTCGGAGTGGCGGGTGGCCGGCCTTTTGCGTGCCACCGACGCGGGCGTGAGCGTCACCCCGTCGACCAGCATGGGGCACGCGGCGGTCTTCGCCTGCGTGCGCATCCTGGCCGAGACGGTGGCGAGCCTGCCGCTCATTACCTACGAGCGACTGGAGCGCGGCAAGCGGCGCGCTCCGCGGCACCCGCTGTATACCGTGCTGCACGATCGCCCGAATCCCATGATGACGGCGTTCGAGTTCCGGGAGACCCTGATGGGCCACCTGGCGCTCTGGGGCAACGCCTACACCGAAGTGTCCTACGACGGCCGTGGGCAAGTGCGCGAGCTCTGGCCCTTGCGCGTTGACCGGATGATGCAGATCCGACAGAACGAGCAAGGCCGACGGGAGTACGTCTATCAGTTGCCTGGCGGGGCGATGGCCGTGCTGCCGGAAGAGCGCGTCTGGCACCTGCGCGGGCTCGGCGACGGCACGACCGGCTACAGCCCGGTCGACATGATGCGCCAGGCCATCGGCCTGAGCATCGCCGCGGAGCGGTTCGGCGCCTCGTTCTTCGGGCGCGGGGCCAACATTGGCGGCGTGCTCACGCACCCGGGCGCTTTGGACGAGGAAGCATACGCGCGGCTAAAGGGCAGCTGGGAAGAGGCCCATTCCGGCCTGACGAACAGCCACCGCGTGGCCGTGCTTGAAGAGGGCGTCAGCTACCAGGCCATCGGCATCCCGCCGGACCAGGCGCAGTTCCTGGAGACGCGCAAGTTTCAGGTGGCGGAGATCGCCCGCATTTTCCGTATACCACCGCACATGCTGGCGGACCTGGAGCGGGCCACCTTCTCGAACATCGAACATCAATCGATTGAGTTCGTGGTGCATACCATCCGGCCCTGGCTGGTGCGCTGGGAGCAGAGCATCGCCCAGAACTTGATGCTGGAACGGGAGCGGGAGCAGTTCTTTGCCGAGTTCCTGGTCGACGGGCTCTTGCGCGGCGACATCAAAAGCCGCTATGAGGCGTACAGCATCGGGCGGCAGAACGGTTGGCTATCTGCCGACGACATCCGCGAGCTGGAGAACATGAACCCGCTGCCGGACGAGCAAGGCGGCATCTACCTGGTGCCGCTGAACATGGTGCCGGCCGATGACCTGGCCAATGCCCCGCAGGCTATTGACCAGCGCGCCGAGGTTCGGGCGGCGCCGGTCGACCTGGAGACGCGGGCGCGGTCGTCCGCGGCCCGCCGCCTGCAGCTGGTCACCGAGTACCTGCCGTTGTTTGAGGACGTGACGGGCCGCTTTGTGCGGCGCGAGGTGGCGGACGTCAAGCGAGCGGCGAAGAAGTATCTCGGCCGCGATGATCTGACCGCGTTCGTGCTCTGGCTCGAAGAGTTCTACGCTGAGCACGCTGGCTTCGTCGACCGGGCGATGCTGCCGGTCCTGATCGCCTACGCCGGCGCCGTGGCCCGGGCCGTGCAGGCCGAGCTGGAGCAGCCGGACCTGCTGGAGCCGGGTGGTTTTGTCGAGGAGTACTCGGCCACATATGGTCTGCGCTACACCATCAAGCAGCGCCAGGCGCTCGTCGACCTCATTCAGCGGGTGACCACGGACGGCGAGGACGTGCTCGCCGCGGTCGAAGCACAGATGGACACCTGGGACGAGGCGCGGCCGGCGCAGGAGGCGCGGCGTGAGGCGCAGCGGGGGAATAACGCCCTGGCGCTCGTCGCCTACGCTGCCTACGGCATTACGCGCAAGCGGTGGACGACGCTGCGAGACAGTTGCCCGTATTGCACGAAGCTCGACGGCAAGATCGTGGAGATTCACACGCCGTTTCTGCCCAGCGGCTCGCGCATCGAGGCCGAGGGCCAGGACCCCCTGCCGATCTCCATCAACATGGGGCACCCGCCGGCGCATGACGGGTGCGATTGCATGGTGACTGCGGCATGACAACCACCGAACGCATTGCCGAGATCCCGTGGCTGCTGGCCGAGTTGCCGGCCGCGGCGGCCGCGCCCGACGTGGTGGACATTGGCTGCCGCCACGCCGACTACCTGCCCTTCATTCGGCAGGGCCGGCGCATCGTGGGCATCGACCCGAACGGCAGCGAGGCCGAGGGCCTGACCGTAGTGCAGCAGCGGCTGGACCAGCTTGACGGCGAGTGGCGCCAGGCGTTTGACGTGGCCCTGTGCATTAGCACGCTCGACCACATCGGGCTTGACGCCTACGGCGTGCCAGCCGACGAGAGCCTGCTGGCGGCCGCGCCGGGCCAGATCCGGCGACTGTTGCGCCCGGGCGGGCTGCTCCTGGTCACGGTGCCGGTCGGCCGCTCGCAGGTGACGACGCACCCGGAGGGCGGTCAGCGTATGTTCGACCGCGACGAGCTGCTGCAGCTGCTGGCCCCCGACTTCCGGCTGGTGTCGGAAGCATATGCCAGGCTGGTGGGTGACGACTATGACTGGTGTACCTGGCAGGATTGCCGCGCCGCCGATTACGCCGAGTGGCGCGCGGGCGCTGTCGGCATGTACGTGATGCGATGCGAATCCTTGTAGGAACACCCGTGCGGGAGAGCACGCACCGCGACCTGCTCCAGCTATGTCGAGAAGCGGTGGCTGAGCAGGAGTACCGGCAACTGGATCACGTCGTCTGGCCAAACCGAACCCAGGTGCCGCCCGACTCGCCCAAGTACCTGCCGCACGCCACGGCGCGCAATCGGTTCGTCGACCAGTTCCTGACCGACAAACATGAGTACGTCTGGTGGGTCGACGCGGACATCGTGGCCATTGGGCGCGACGTGTTGGGCGCCCTGGTCGCCGAAGCGGAACGCCGCGAGCAGCACGCCATCCTGGCGCCGGCGGTGTACGTCGAGATGATCCACGCCGGTGAGGTGAACATCCACAACGGCGGCTGGTTCTACGATATCGGCGGCTTCACGACCGGCCCGGGCAACTGGCTATCAATGTGGGAAGGGCTCGACAAGTTTTCGGATGACTACGAGTTCTGCAGCGTGGGCGTGTGCTCCCTGGTGCCGGCCTGGCTCTACCGGGCCGGCCTGCGCTATGCACCGCATGGGCCGGAGGTGGAACACGTGTCATTTTGCCGCCAGGCGCGTGACCAGTACGGCGTCAAAAGCCTGGCGATGAAGCGGCTGCGGGCGGAGCACGCCTACCTGCCGCGCTACGGTGAGACATGGCACTAGGAGAGAAGACGATGGAACGACGCATCGTGACCGTGAACATGGAGATCCGGCAGGATGTCGACGAGGGCGCGGTCATCACCGGCTACGCGGCCCGCTATAACGCTTTGTCGGACGACCTCGGCGGGTTCCGGGAGATCATTCGGCCCGGCTTCTTCGAGGGCGTCCTGAGCGACGACGTGCGGGCGCTGTTCAACCACGATTCGAACTACGTCCTTGGGCGCACCGAGGCGGGCACGCTGGAGCTCAGCGACGACGTGGAGGGGCTGACCGTGGCCATCCGCCCGCCCGACACGCAATGGGCGCGCGACCTGATTACCTCCATGCGCCGCGGCGACGTTAACCAGATGTCCTTCGGTTTCTCCGTGCGCACCGACGCCTGGAAGACGATAGACGGCGAGGCGCGCCGCGAGCTCATCAAGGCCGAGCGGCTGTACGACGTCAGCGTCGTCACCTTTCCGGCCTATCCCCAGACCAGCGCCGAGGCCCGCGCAAAGGCCGAGGCGTTGACAAGTATTGTCAATCCCGCGGAGCCGGACGGCCAGGCGGCCGACGACTCCGCAGACAGCCCCCCGGCGGCGACGGCGCAGGCGCGCCACGCGGCCCGCAGGCGGCACATCGAGATTCTGAAACGACGTTAAGGAGACACGACCATGAATATCAATGCACGTGAACTCCGCGCCCGTCGTGCCGAGCTGCTGGACAAAGCCGCCGGCATGATTAAGGACGCGGAACTGACCGACCGCGACTTCACCGCCGAGGAGGCGGGGCAGTATGACGGTCTGATCGCCGAGGCGGACTCCCTGGAAGCCCGGGCCTTGCGCCTGGAGCAGATGGGCGGCCTGCAGCCGGCCGAGCAAACGGTGACGCGCCGACAGGCGCCCGCCGTGCTCAGCATCCCGCGGGGCGACAACGAGACGCGCGCCCTGGCGCACTTCTTCCGCACGGGTCGCGCCGAACATCTGGGCGATTTGCGGCAGCAGGATGAGTTTGGCCAGTATGGTCTGACCATCAACCTGCCCCGCGAGCGCCGTGCTGTTGTCGACTCGACCATGAACATCACCACGGCGGCCGACGGCGGCTACCTGGTGCCCACTGGCTTCGCCAGCCGCGTGGCTGCGCGCATGACGGAGATCCGGCTGGCTGACCGGCTGCGCCTGACGCGCGTCACCGGCCGCGGCACCACGGTAAACTTCCCGTTCCAAAACGCCGACCCGCAGGTCTTTGCCGCCACGTCCGAGCAGGCGGATGACCTGTCGACCAACGACTACGAGCGAGACGCTCTGGTCATCGGCCAGAAGGCGTTCACGCTGGCCAAGAAAACCAAGAAGCTGCAGCTCACCGAGGAGCTGCTGGACGACGAGGACGTCAACATCCTGGACTTCATCGGCGGGAGCATCGGCAAGAGCGTGGGCCTGACCCATAACGCCATGCTCATCACCGAACTGGCGGCCAATGGGTCGACGCTAAAGACCTTTGCTAGCGCCACGGCCATCGCCGCGGGTGAGCCGGAGGACATCGTGTTCGGCTCGACCATCGCCTACTACCTGGATGATGCCGGCTCGGTTGGCTGGGTCATGCGCCCGTCGACGTTCGGCGACATCGCCAGTATTACCGGCAATGCCCGCCTGTACGCGGAGACGCCGGGCGGGTCCTTCTCCCGGGAGATCCTGGGCTATCCGGTCTTCTACTCGAACGCGGTTGCCGCGACCGCAGCCAGCGCCAAAGACGTGTACTTCGGCAACTGGTCCTACGTCGGCTTCCGCGAGGACCCGGCCCTGCGCATCATCATGGACCCGTACAGCGAGGACGGTGTGCTGGTTCTGAAGTACAGCTTCCGCGCTGTCTATGGGGTGCTTATCGCCGGCGCCGTTGGCTTCGGCGTGCATCCGTCGTCTTAATGCAATGACTCTGGACGTCCTCGTCTTCACGCCGGTCTACCGGCTGGAACCTGAGACCGTGGCGGCGGTGCTGGCCCTGGAATGGGACGGCCCGATCTCCTGGCTTTTCCAGCGCGACAACCCGCACCGCGGGGACGACGCGACGGCGGTGGGCGTCCAGAACCATCTGCACCAGTACCAACGCGGGCGGGAGGTGTTCCTCTCGGGGCCGTATGACGCCATGCTGGTCATCGAGAGCGACATCATCCCGCCGCCGGATGCCTTGCGCCGCCTGGCCGCGCTCGACTGCGACCTGGCTTATGGCGCCTACGTGTATCGGAATAGTCGAGTGGTCAACATCTACGAGCGTTACCCGCAGCCGGCCGCCAACGTCGGCGAGAGCCTAAGCCTGCACCCGGGCAAATGGTTGGCGGCGTTGGCGGCCGGCGTGGTGGATTGCAGCGGCGGCGGGCTGGGCTGCGTGCTCATCCGGCGGCCCGTGCTGGAGCGGCTGGCGTTCCGCACGCTGTCGCCGGCGATGCGCCCGAAGGTGCATTGCGACACGTGGTTCACCGTCGACGCCTACTCTGCAGGGTATACGATGCGAGCAGACACCCGCGTACAGTGCGGGCACAAGACGGAGGATGGTGAGGTCTTATGGCCAAGCAAGTGAAGGTGCGGGCGCTATTGTCGTTCGTGGCCGTGGTCGATGGCCGGAAGTTCCGGGCCATCGAGGGCGACGAGTTCGACTTGCCCGCCGGCGTGGACTGGCTTGCCGCGGGCCTGGTGGCCCCGGTCGGCCAGGAGCCGGAAGCGGCGGCCGTGGAGCAGCCTGAGAAGGCGGTCAAGCGGCCGGCCCGCAAGCGGAAAGGATAAGCGATGCTCACCGGGGCGCTCAAACTGGTGACGGCGCCGACCACGGAGCCGTTGACAATGACCGAGGCGAAGACGCACCTGCGCGTCGACTACACCGACGACGACGGGCTGATCGCCAACCTGATCACCGTCACGCGGGGCGCAGTAGAGACCGTAACGCGGCGGGCGCTCATTACCCAGACATGGGATTGGACGCTCGACGCTTTCCCGGCTGGGCGTGATCTCATCGTGCCGCTGCCGCCGTTGCAGTCCGTGACGAGTATCACCTACGTGGACATTGACGGGAACAGCAGCACGGTGAGCGCCAGCGACTACTACGTGGACACGGTGAGCGAGCCGGGGCGCATCCGACTGAAGAGCGGCACGAGCTGGCCGAGCGTGACCTTGCGCGAGGCCAACGGCGTGACGGTGCGCTTCGTGGCCGGCTATGGCGGTATCAATGCCGTGCCGGCCCGCATACGGCACGCCATGCTGCTCATGATGGGCCACTTGTTTGAGAACCGGGAGAACGTCACGGCTATCCCGGGTGGCAAGCTGGACGTGATCCCGCATGGCGCGGAATCTCTACTGGCCACGTATCGCCTGTACGGGTGGTGAGATGAACGCGGGACGCTTGCGGCATCGCGTGACCGTGCAACAGAAAAGCGTGGCGCGCACCTCGTCCGGCGCGGAGAACGTGACCTGGACGAACGTGGGCACGTTCTGGGCCCGCGTGCAGCCGCTGCAGGGGCGCGAGTACATGGAAGGCCGGGCGCAGACGTCGGACATCTCGACGCGCATCCTCCTGCGCTTCCAGCCGGGCACGACGTTCACCGATGCCATGCGCGCTACCTGGGACGGGCACACCTACCAGGTCGTGAGTGTCATCGAGCCCGACGAGGCGCGGCGCGAGCTGGTGCTGATGTGCCGGGAGTTGACCTGATGCCCTGGCTCGATGACATCCGCAAGTACCGGGACGAGCTGAAGCGCATCGACCAGGCCATCGTCGACGCGCTGCCTGATGCGGCCGAAATCGGCGCGGAGATGCTGGCGGCGGAGGCCAGGGTGCGGGCGCCGCGGGCGTCCGGAGAACTGGCGGATAGCATCAAGGCGGTCAAGGTAGAAGAGGTTGCCGGCCGCGCCACGTGGGCGGCCCGTGTGGGCGCTTTCTATGGGCGCTTTCTGGAGTATGGCACGCGCAAGATGTCCAAGCGGCCGTACCTGCGGCCGGCGGCCGACACGATGGCCGAGCGCATCAAACACGCGGGCATCGGCGTGATCAAGCGGAAGGCAGGGCGATGAGCGTGGAGACTGACGTCTACGCGGCCATCACGAACGACGCCGGGCTGGCGGCCCTTATCGGCACGCGACTGTATCCGCTGGCGCTGCCGGAAAACGCCACCTATCCGGCGGCTACGTATTCCGTCATCTCCGAGGTGCCGCACGCCAGCGGTCGCTGCATGGAGACACGGGTGCAGGTGGACCTGTACGACGCGGGCGCGGCGCAAGATGCCGCCTACGACACGGTGCTGGCCATGCGCGACGCGCTGGTCACGCTGATCCATTCAAAGGGCAACTGGCGCCATGCCGGCGGCCCGCAGTTCTACGAGGACGACGCGATGCTCTGGCACCAGGTCGTCGACATCTTTGTAACTTGAGAGGTTCAACATGCCACTACCAACGGGCAAAAACGCGAGCTTCAGCTTCGGCGGCACGGTATACGACGCCGACGATTGCGTCTCAAACTGGACGTTGAACGACGCGATCAACGAGGTCATCTACCAGTGCGGCGGCTATGACAAGGGCGCGGCTGGCACGCGGTCGGCTACCTTCTCGGTGACGCTGGCCCTGGCGGCGGCGGACACGACCAAGGTGGGCGCGCTGGTGCCCGGCGGCACGGGAGCTTTTGAGGCGCACCCGGCCGGCGACACCGCCACCTACCAGGAGATCACGGCCACCGAGGCGCTGGTCACCCAGGCCACGCGCTCCGCACCGCAAAACGGCGTCATTACCATGGACCTGAGCATCCGCCTGAACGACATCACGCTCGGGACCGCCACATAATGTCCAAGGCCACGCCGGAACCCACGCCATTGGTGGTGGTCAAGGACGACCTGCGGCAGCGGGACGTGCGGGCGCTCGAACTGGAGATGCTAAACCTGCCGTCTCGGCTGCTGATGCGGGCGTCTTCGTCGCACCATGAGGCGATGCTAAAGGCGGCGATCGGGGCGGGCTGGATCGTCGAGCCCAAGTGCCGCCGGCGGGACGTCATCGAGGACGACGAGAAAAACACCGAGTACTACTTCGGCGATGTGCTGGTCGACGACCTGCCCCCGCGGGTCTGCTACCAGGCGGGGCACGTCATCGAGCTGTTGTATGAGGAGTTCACTTCGCTCGACCCTTTATGATCGTGGCCGCGGCGGACGCGGCGCAGCATGACGCGCCCATGCCGCCGATGGTCGCCGCCGCGGTGCAGTACGGCGGGCACCTGGAGAATGGAGGGCTGGACATGCCGGCGGGATTGCCGCTGAAGTTAAGGTATTACCACAACGTCTTCCGGGCGTTTGAGGCGTACCAGGCCAGCGCAGGCAATAGTGTGGCCTGGACAAAAGCAAACCCGCAGGCGTGGGATCTGGTGACGTCCGTGATCGCCATGAGAAAAGAGAGGCGGAATGGCTGACAGTGCGCTGCGTTACCTGGTTGACTGGGTATACAAGAACCGGCAGACGGCGGTCACCGCGCGCCAGGACATGGAGGCGCTGGAGGGGGCCGGCGACAAGGCCGACCGCGGCCAGCGCAAGGCGGGAAAGGCGGCGGAGTTCCTCGGCGGCAAGTTGACAACGCTTGTCGCCGGCGGTGCGCTCATTGCCATCGGCAAGCAGATGCTCGACTTCGGCAAGGCAAGTATCAGCGCCGCGTCTGATGTCGAGGAGATGTCGTCCAAGTTCTTCACGGTCTTTAAGGACCTCGGGCCGACGGTGGAGACGGCGCTGGAAGAGATGGCCGGCGCCATGAACCGCTCGAAGTACGACCTCATGGGTTACGCGGCCACG
Source organism: Promineifilaceae bacterium (SeqCode) (assembly GCA_041576195.1). Taxonomy (GTDB): domain Bacteria; phylum Chloroflexota; class Anaerolineae; order Promineifilales; family Promineifilaceae; genus JAGVTM01. The sequence goes on along the minus strand of JBFGLK010000024.1, from coordinate 620 downwards.
TTCCAGGACACGTTTGTGCCGCTCGGTTTTGCCCGCGATGACGCGGCCGATCTGTCGTTGGCGCTTGTCGGCCTGGCCGAGGACCTGGCGAGCTTTAACAACCTGGACACGGCTCAGGTAGCCGCGGACTTGCAGAGCGCGCTGGTGGGGAACACGGAGACGCTGCGCAAATACGGCGTGGTGGCGCAAGAAACGCAGATAAAGCAGAAGGCGCTGGAGATGGGGCTGTGGGATGGGAAGGGGGCCATCGACGCGCAGACCAAGGCACTGACCATTTACCAGCTGGCGATGGAAGGGACGGCCGACGCCCAAGGGGACGCCACCCGCACGGCGGGCAGTTACGCCAACGTGCAGAAGGGCCTGAGCGCGGCGATGCAGGAGCTGCAGGTGGTGGTCGGCCAGCAGCTGCTGCCGACTATGACCGCTTTGGCGCAGATCGCCACGGTGGCCATCCGCGACACGATTACTTGGGCGAACACGCAGGCAACGCTCAAACAGGCGCTGGACCGCGGCATGATCTCGCTGGGCGACTACCAGAAGCTGCTGGCCCAGGCTACGTTTGACCAGGAAAGCCAGGCGGAAGTGGTCGAGTATGTGACTGGCCTCCTGGGTGATTATGG
>JBFGLK010000023.1:0-12379 GCA_041576195.1 Promineifilaceae bacterium (SeqCode) | reverse complement strand
CGCCATGTTCATCGTCGGTTGCCTCGTCGTCTCTGTCTGCGCAACCCTGGCCGTTCTCCCGCCCCGGCCCGTCCCTCTCACCACCAGGCCGCCAGCCTTCGCGACGCCCAAGGCGCCGGCCGGCGCCCCGGCCGCGCTCTGGCAGCGGGAGCCTCCCGAGCGCAGGGGGATCGAGGCTGTCATACCGGTGGAGGGCAAGGAGTCATCGGGAGCTTTCCCAGCCGTCGCCATGGCGGCCGGCGAGCCCATCCTCGGCCCGCAGCCGTGGGTCACCGTTCGGCCGGCATGTACGGGCAGCAGTACGACAGTCCCTGGGACATCATGAGCAACAGTGAACACGACCAGCACACGATCGCCTTTCACAAGGACATGCTGGGCTGGCTACCCGGTGATCGGAAGCTCGTGCTCTTGCCAGGCTCGGTCGTCACGACGACGCTGGAGCGACTGGCGTTACCGACCGCGGAGGGCTACCTGGTGGTGCAACTGCCCATCCCGGACGGCGCGGAAGACGGGCACTTCTATACGCTGGAGGCGCGCCGCCGGGTGGGGCGGGATCAGGATCTCCCCGGCGATGCCGTGATCATCCACGACGTGTTGCCCCCATTTTGACCACAACCACCGCCGACGCTGCCGGCACCGCCCGCGCTGGTCGTCGACGCTGACGACAACTTTCAGCTAGGCGACGAGGGAGACATGTGGACGGTTGGCGAGGTGTTCGTGGACGCGACGTATGCGATCACGGTGACCGTCCTCTCCACCACGACCACCGGGTACAGGATCGCCATCGCCTACCGGCCGGCCGAATCGGCCGTGTTTCTGCCCTTGTTAAGCCGGTGAGGAAGACTGCCGGGGAATCTCCCCGGCAGTGGTCAGACCGGAGAGGAGAAGGAAGGTCGACAATGGCTGAAGTCGTGCTGTTCCATCACGTCCAGGGGCTGACGCCCGGCGTCGACGCGTTTGCGGAGGCGCTGCGCCAGGCGGGGCACGTCGTCCACACGCCCGACCTCTTCGACGGTCGCCCCTTCGACGACCTGGAGCAGGGGCTGGCCGGAGGGGGTGCCGGCACAGATTCACGGCATGGACGCCGTTCCGTTCTTCGTGGGGGAGGGCGACATCGACGCCGCGCGAGCCCTGGTCGCGGAGGCCGAGGAAGCAGAACTGTTTCTCTACCCCGGCGACCGGCACCTCTTCGCCGACAGCTCGCTCCCTTCCTGCGACGCGGCGGCCACAGCGCTCCTGTTGTCGCGGGTGCTGGCGTTTCTCGCGGCACGATGACGAGGCGGAAGACGCAAGAGCCGGCCGAGCCGGTGGATCACGCTGCGCGCCCTGCGGGTGCTGGACTGGTACGCGGCGCGAACCTAGCAGAGCGGCCGAAAGGAGACGGGCAACCACCCGGACCCCAGGCCCGCGAGCGCCGACCGCATGGCCCCGTGCTCCAGGGGGTGCCCCAGAAACGAATGGCGTAGCCGCGTATTGGGCCGGCGGCCCGCTGCCGCCAGCAGCCCCGCGTAAGCCCGGGCGAGCACATCCCCGGCCGCCGCGTCACCGCCGACAAGGTGGCTATGCCGGTTGTGGCCCGTTGACGACGCTATCGTTATCATCGATTTCACCCCGGAAGGGCGGGGCACGTCATACCTTGGGTGCTGACAAGGCAGTGAACCGCTGGCCCTTTTGCCGCTGCCGGCAAAGGGGCGGCATAGCCAGGAGGGGGCGACTGGGTCATGGACAAGCGAATCGTCCGGACGTTCATCTTCTTGGTCTTGAGCGGCCTGGTCGGCTCGTTCAGCCTGACCATCCTGGCCGCCGAGTTGGGCCGGGATCCGGGGCCGTTGACCCTTTACTACATCAATGGGCTTGTGATTGGGGTGGCCGCGGGCCTATTTGCTTCCCGGGCCAGGAACCCGATTGCCGCCGCTGTCATGACCTTTTTCCTTGCTCTGGTCACGGCAGCACTGGCCTTCTACCTGATCGTGGTGGTGGCCACAAGAGGGGTGTGATCGCACTCTGCGCCGCACAGGCAACAGCCGGCCAGCTCATCGCCCGCGAAGGCTGTGAAGAGCCGATTCAGGAAAAGAAAAGGGAACTGGGCCTGCCCAGGCGGCGCGCCCCGGGCGGATGGCCTCAGCTTCCTTCTTGGAGCACGTCGAACCGCAGACGATGGGCGGGCGGCGAGAGGAGCGGCAGGCGCCGCCGCTGCACCCAGAGGACGGGCGAGCCGTCCGTGCGGCGGGCCAGCACATAGCGACGATCCAGGCGCAAGCCGCTGACGGGCGCCTCTCCCGGATCGACGGCATGAAATGGGTCGCCAGGGCCGCGTTGGTCGTCGGCGAGCAAGCGGGCCCGGGGCGCCGGCGCCAACCAGGTCGGCGTCTGCGGCGGCTGCGTGAAGTCGACCAGCCGGGCCTGGACGAACCGGCGGCGGGCCTCCGGGTCGACGTCCAGCACATAAGGGTGCCAGTGGTGCGGCGTAGCCGTGCTGGGCTGATAGAGGTAGGCGATGGCGCTCCCTGCCTCCAGATCCGGGTTGGGCGCGAGCGCGGGCGACGGGGCGGGCTCGTTCTCCAGGCTGGCCAGAATGCGCCCGTCGGCCCGTTCCTCGACCGCCCAGAGCAGGTTGGCGTCCTCGTCGACGCCGAGGGCGACCTGCTCCAGGGCCTCCCCGGTCACAGGCGTGGCCGCCACCGGCCACAGCGCCAGGGCGCCGGGCGCGGCTTCCCAGCCACGCAGGCGGAACAGCGACCCTGTGGCCGGTGTGGACAGCCGCGCTGTCCATCGGGGATCGGCGGAGCTGTATTCGTCACCGAAGATGTCCACCACCGTGATCCCGTCCACCGTCACGATGTCGCCAATCTGCGCGTCCAGGTGGAATGTGAACCAGTCGTTGCTATGCTCCAGGAGCAGGTCGAGAAGCAGCAGCGTGGGGAAGTGGCTGCGATCCGGCGGGAAACCGCCGATGTCCACCCGGGCGTCCTCGATCTGCCACCAGCGCGGCGCCGGGGCACCCGGGTAGTTGAAGCGCGCGGGCTGCTGTACGGCGGCGAAGCGCTGGTCATCGCCCGCTTCCGGGAGGGGGTCTGTCGCTTCGGCCGACCACCAGTCGATCTCGCCGCCGTCGTGGCGGGCGATCCTGAGCGCGCCCGGGGTGGCAGCCAGGGCGAAGGACGTCTCGTAGACGAACTTCGCCGCTCGCCAGTGGTCGCCCCGTGCCACCGTAGGGCACTCGGCGAACAGGTCCGGGGGCAGCTGGAGCGCCTGCCGGCGCCGAAACATTGCCAGCCCGTCATAGCCGCCGGCGAAGACGTCGTAGGGCGGCGGCAGCGGCGGCAGGCCCAACGCGGCCCGCTCATGTGCCGGCAAATTGTCCAACAGCGGTCCCGCGCGCTCGTAGGCGGCCCGGCCCAGGCGAATGCGCCGGCCCAGGGTCCACCAGTCGTCCGGCTCGCCCTCGACGATCGTCTCGGCGGGGGTGAGCGGCTTCTCCTCGTCTGGCCCGCGGCCCGGGAACTGGCCGGGACGCGAGGGATCCTCCCCAATAGGCTGGCGACGGTAGGCAACGCGGACCAGCACCGGCGAGGCCGCGTCCTCCCCCTGGTGCTCGCCCAGTTGCCACTGCCGGCCCAGGAACCAGACCGGATCGGCGATCTCCGCCATGAAGCCGCGCTGGAGATCTGCCTGGTGCTCGCGCCACGGCTCCAACCGGTTGTGCAGGTCGAAGTTGACGGCCATTCGGACTACTCCCGCACCTCGTCCAGGCGCACTCCTGTCGGGCGCTGGATAGGTAACATGGTGAACGGAAAGATGCCGGCAACCTGCTCCACATCGCCGGGCAGGGCCATGCGGGCGTGGGCCATCTCGCGCGTCTCCCACACGATTTGGGCCAGCGTCTCCCCGTCCAGGGCGCGCGCCTCATCCGGCGTCACGGCGACCAGCACGGCCTGTGGCGCGCGCGCTCCGGGGGCGTTGAAGCCAAAGGCGGCGGCGGTGCTATGGGCCACGGCCGGCGCCGTCTCGCCCCAGGCGTCCAGTACGGCCAGCGCGACCGGATCGGCGCCGGCCGCCGGCAGAGCGTCTTCCGGACCGTAGACCACGACCAGGTTGCTCGGACGAGCGACCGGACCTTCCGTGGGCTGGGGCGCCCACGGATCGTCCTGGTTGGCCCAGGCGGCAAACCCATCGGCGCCCGACTCCAACTGGAAGCTCTCCAGGCGGGCCAGGTTGGGTCGGACGGGGGCGACGATCTCCAGCCAGCGCCGGTCCAGGTCCGCCTGACGCTCCAGGCGGGTGAAGCGGGCCAGCGCTGGCGCGTCATAGCGCGGCAACAAGTCGTTGAGCGCGGCTCGCGTCAGGCGCCCGAAGATCGGCAGCGCGCCGCCGGGCGCGGCGAGCTCGGCCAGCGCCGTGGCGATCTGGTGGATCGGGGTTTCGTCGCTCAGCGTGGCGGTCTCTGGGGCCGCCGCCAGGCGGGCGGCGAGCGTGTCGGCGGCGGCGCGCAACCGCTCGGCCGGCTCCTGTCCGGCATCTGGCGGGGCGATGCCCCAGCGCCGGGCCGCCGCCAGGGCGACTTCGGCGGCGTCGGGGGCCTGCAGGGTCGCCAGCAGCCGGTCGCCGGCCTCCCGGAGCCGGCCGTAGCGCCCGCGCAGCTCCGGGACCTGCGCCTGGAGGCCGTGACCAGCCAGGAGGAGGGCAAGGCGCTTGAGTCGTCCATGTTGCTCCATACCGGATGATGCGCCCGCATCGACCGCGCCGCCGCCGATGCTCTCCACGAGTCGCAGGAGGCCATCCGGACTGTAGGCCAGCGTCTCGGCCACCGCCAGGCCCAGGTCGTCGAGCGAGAGCGTCGACCCGTTGGTCAGCTGCCAGCGCCAGGTGGCTGCCGGCAGGCGCTCGGCCAGGAAGGCGGCCACCGTCGCGTCGGCCAGGGCCGCCGGGCTGGCGCCGGGGCTCGTGTCCACCGGCTGGACGACACGTGGCAGGACCAGATAGACGCTGGTGTTCAGCGCCCGGCCACGTCGCGGCGTGCGCAACACCTCCAATTCGGGCGGCAGGGCCAGGCCCGCCGCCGCCTCCATCGTCTCGCCGGCCTTTTCCGGGCGGCCATTGACGACGTGGTAGACGGCGTCGGCCACCAGGAGGTCGGCGTAGGCGTCGACCACGGCCTTCAACTCCTGAATGGCCGCGACGGTCTCTGGCGGAATACCCAGCGCCTGGAAGAACGCCGCCTCCCGCGCCAGCGCTTTCTGCCCGTCGATGACCCGGCGACCGGCGTGTTCCCGGCGCATCCAGAGCGCCTCCTCCTCACGCAGGCGCCGGACGAGCGCGGGGTCGCCGACGATCTGCTCCACGGCCCGGCCCAACACCTCCTGGATGGGGCTGCCGCCGCGGACCTGGGCGGCCAGTTGCGCCGCTAGCCGGACCCGGCGCGAATCCAGGTCCACCTGCCAGCGGGTCGGCGTGGCGTCGTTGCTGGCCCTGTCGCGCAGAATGACGGCCGCTCGCAACTGGGCCTCGGAGGGCGCGTGGAGCAGACCGCCCGTCGTCGGGCCCGGCTCGCCGTGATATGGGTGATCGACCCAGCCGTAGACGCCCAGGCCGTCGGTTGCGCCCTGCTCCCGCAGCTTACCAAGCCGGCGCCAGGCCAGGCCGGTCAGCCAGGGGTCATCGCGCATGAGCGCCGTGTCCAGCGTCGCCCGGAAGGCGCGCTCCACATCCACCAGCAGCCGGCCCACGGCCTCGGGACCTTTCGCCAGCGCCTGCTGATACCGGACGATGAGCCGCTCCAATGTCTTGATGAGCAGGGCGCACACTGCGTGCGCGGGCGAATCGGCGACGGCCCCCACCGAGCCCTCTGCGTTCAGCACGGCGCGAAAGGTGAGACGCCGGCCATCAATGGAGCGCATGAGCAGCGCCCCCAGCTGGCTCTCGTCCTGAGCGAACGGCTCCACCAGGGGGCCTTCCTGCCCGTCGATGGCCCGAATGAGATCGCCGTGGGCGACGGCCGCGGCGTAGATGAGCAGGCGCAGGAGCAGGCTGTTCGGGGGGAAGGGGCGGCGGAACTCGGCCGCCAGGATCAGGATGGAGACACCCAGGTCCTCGTCGTCAAAGGCGATGCGGAACAGGAACTCCAGCCAGTCGAAGAAGACGCTACCGCCCTGATCGAGGACCGCCACCTCCTCATCCGACTGAGGCGCTGGCTCAACCAAAGGCAGGAGGATTGGCTGGGGCTCGCCATAGGTGGCATAGCGCCGAAACGGGAACGCCTCCAGGACCTCGCCAAGGCGCTGGCCCACCTGGTCCTCCCACAAGGCCTGTAAATCGCTCGGTTCCAGCAGCGCGCCCGCCGCTGCCATCAGGGCATAGAGAGCCTGCAGCGGGGCGAAGCGACGATAGCCATATTGGCTGCTCGTCGGGGTGCGGGCCAGGCGGTCGACAAGCTGATCCGTCGAGGCGCCGGCTCGATGATCTACAGCCCGCTCCGCGCCCCTCGCCCAGAGAGCGCGGCGACGCATTAACACGCCCCGCATGGCCGATTCCACGGCCGGATCGCCGGCCGCCGCCCGCCAGCGACGGAGCGAGGTGACCGGCAGCACGCCGTACGGCTGGCGGCCGACCCGGATGGGGGGCAGCGGTCCTTCCGGCACCAGGTACTGGCTCGCCCATAAGCCGAGCTCCGGGGTGGATCCGGGTCCCAGAACCCCGTCGACGAACCAGATGTCGCGCAACGTGTGCCCCCACAGCGCCGGCCACAGCGCGCGCACCAGGCTGCGATTGAGCAGGCGATGCGAGCCTGTCCCCCCGGGCACCGGATCGAGCGCATCGCGGCGCCCGGTCAAGGCGAGCGCGAGATCGGCAAGGGTGTCTGTCTCCCCACCGCCACCGAGCAGACGCCACCAGGTGTCGGGGTCCTGGGCCAGGTCGACGGCCGGCTCTCCGGCGATGGTGTTGGTCGGTTGGCCCAGGCCAAGCAGCGAAAGCGCCCCGCTATCGCGGTGGTCCTGGAACAAGCTCGCCGGCGACGCGTCGCCCAGGCCGACCGCGATGAGGCAGACGATGCTTTCCAGGGCCGCTTCGTCGGTGAACGGCAACGCCAGGATGCCTTCCAGGCCGGCCTCCTCGGTCCAGCGACGCCCCTCGGCGAACAGGCGGAAGTCGCCGCCGAAGGTGAGCGCCTCGGGCCGGATGGTGAGAGAGGGCTCCAGCTTCTCCAGCCGGACGCCGTCCTCCGTCTGGCGGCCCAGCCAGATCTCGATCGTGTCGGGCAGGCCGGCGACGCGACTGAGGTCCGAGGCGTCGCCCGCGCGCACGTGGGTCGTGGCCGCCGCCCAGTCGATGATCTGTTCGGCTTCGCCGAGGATTGGGTCGTCCAGGCCGGCGACCGGCGGGAACCGCCGGGCCAACCACCAGGCACGGGCGGCGCCCACCTGGCCGGCCAGAGTGCGGAAGGCCTCGCGACCGACCGGTCCGGCCAGATTGCCCCCACAGGTCCGATAGGCGGCCTCCAGGCAGACGAGTTCGGGGAAGTGCGCGGGATCCTGGCGCGATTGCGTGACGGCCGGGTTGTGCCGGTCCATCGACGGCTCGTCGGGCAAGACGACGATCTTTACCCGCCATGGTTGCCCCGGCGCCTCGGGCGGCAGGAAGCGGGTCTCCAGGCGTGCCGGCAACAAGACGCCGATCGGCTTGTCGGCCATGTTATGCCTCCGTGGGCCACATGAGCGTGCCCTGGATGATCAGGCGCACGGGATTGACGAAGGCCGCGTCGGCGAAGGCGCCGCCATCCGTCGCGCCCTGATAGGCGGCGACGCGGGCTGCGTCGGGTAGCGGCACGGTGTTGTTATAGAACTGGATACCCTGTGAGGGCTGCTCGACGACCAGCCAATGGTCCTGTAGCACGCCTGGTGATGGCGCAAAGCCAAAGAGGACGGTGTCCGGGTCGATCGTCGCGTGGAGGATCGGCTCGACATGCGGCCGATTCCAGTCGGGCTTCAGCTCCCAGGCCATGTCATTGGCCAGGCGTGGGATGAGATAGACCAGCGTCCGGGGGTAGCGGCGGAAGAGCTCGGTTTTGAAGACCAGCACCAGATTGGTGCCCCGGGCGGCTTCCGACTCGTGCTGCGGATCCCCGAGCGGCGTGTTTCCCCAGCGCTCGATGCCCTCGATGTCTTCCACCGTGTCCGGTCGTCCGGCCGCATCCTGCCCCAGGGGCTCCCAGAAGCGCCGCAACGGCGTGCAGCCCGTCTGCACCGGGATGTTTCGCCAGCGCAGTTCCCAGAGCGTCTGCTGGTTGAAGCCGACCATGAACGCGTCGGTGAACAGCGCGTTGGACGCGACCGCCAGCACGGGATCTGCCTCCGGGTTGACCAGGGGGCGGCCGTCGTCGCCCAGCCGTGGCTGGCCGGCTTCGTCACGCTGGGGCACGGTCACCGCGGCGATGCCGGGCAGGAGCCAGTTCGGCGCGGCGTCGCGCAGGAATTGCCAGGCGGGGATGTGGAAGTCCAGGCAGAGCTCGGGCGGCGTCAGCGGCTGGTCATCCAGGCCTTCGATGGTCTGAAGCACGCGATCGACGACGAAGGGGCGTTCCGGGGTGGGATCGAAGGCCGCTTCCAGGCGTTCGCGCAGGGTGGCCACGGCGACCGGCCGGCAGGGGCGGTCAGCCGGTTCCAGCCGCGCGCTGACCAACAGGTCTCGGGCCGTGAGATCGTCGTCCAGGCGCCCGCGAATCCAATCCCAGTGATTGCCTTCACCCGCCACGCCGGCCTTTTGCAGCCGATCGTCCTCCTCCGCCTGCAGACCCTCCAGGCGCCCGGGATCGAGGTTGGCGAACCGCGCGGCGTAGCCTCCAGGGTCATCGCCGAGCTCGTCCACGATGGCGGCGATGCGCCCGGCCAGATCGAAGTCCAGACGCTCTGTATGCGCCAACCCTTCGGGCACGGCCACGGGCGTGGCGAAGCGGTCGCAGTCGTTGAGGGCGTCGAGCCAGGCATCCGGGTCCATCGCGCTGGCGGCGCCGTGGCGCCCCAGCGGGCCGCGTGGGCGCAAGAGGCGGCGAGCCGCGGAGGAGAAGAGGGCCGGTGGAAGCGCCCGCCCGGGCGCGGTCACGTGCTCCAGCAGGGTGCCGCCTTGCGTGGCGGCCTGGCGACTCAGGGCGGCGCCGAGGATTTGCAGGCGCTGGGCCGGCGATGCCGGCAGAAGTCGCCTCTGCCACAGGCTGCGCGTGGCAGCCAGCCCAAGGGTGAGCTGCCGCAGGCGTTGCGCGGCGACCTGGAGCGCGCCCATCTTCCGGGTTGCCGCGTCCACGATCTTTTCCTGCCACTCGATGGCCGCCCAGGCGCCCAGGCCCGCGGCGCCCCGGTGACGGGGATCGGCGTTCAGGGTCGTCGCCCACTCCGGCCCGGGCCCAGTCGGATCGAGCCAGGGCGCCCCATAGTCCGGCAGGCTGACGAGCGGGCGACCGGCGCCGTCGACGGGCCGGCCGAACGCATCCAGTTCGAGACCTACTCCGGCCCGCAGCGCGGCGAGATGATCCGTGATGGCGTCCGGCAGCTCTAGCTCGGCCGGCGCCGGTCCCACGAGGGCCCCGCCGATCACCGCCTCCGGCGTCGCCGTGGCGGCCGGCGCGACCGGGTAGGCCAGTGGCGCATAGCCCAGGCCCGGGTCTGGGCGCACGGCCTCGAGGCGCCGGGCCAGCTCCACGAAGCCGAGCGTCGTGTCGCTGGTCTGGAAGGTCCACCAGGTGTAGACGGGCACCGTAACCGGCGCGCCGTCGGCCGTCCAGCGAAGCGAGCCATCGTCGGCGAAGGTCGGCGTGAGCAGGGCGAAGTAGGTGGTCATCGTCTCGCCCAGCTCACGCGGCGACAGGAGGCGGGCCACCTCGCGGCCGGCATGGTCGCGCTGCACATGGGCCCAGCGCGCCGCCTGGTTCAGGTCGTGGGTCTCTTTGACCCGGCCTTGAAGCCGGGCCTGGCCACCGGGAAGGAGGGCGATCTCGGCCGCCGTGCCGACGACGAGCACGAGCCAGGGCTTGAGGGCGTCGGGTCGGCCGGGGTCGGCGGCCAGGCTGTAGCGCCACGGCAAGTCTACCTCGGCGAACTCGACGTGGGCGCAGTAATCGGACTCGACGGCGACGGCGTTCGGCGCCGGGTAGCGCTGGCGGATCGCGCCGTGCTGGAGGGCTCGCACGTCGCGCGGGCCGAGCAGCTGGTAGGACAGCGGCGCCGACAGGGGCGGGCCGCCGGCTGAGGTAGCGGCGGTGAGGGTGATGGCACCCTGCAACCGGCCGTCCTGGACCTGATTGGCCCGGGCGGCCAGGGCGCCGCGGGCCCAACCCCAAAAGGTGAGTTCATCGGCCATTAGAGGTCTCCAGCGCTCACGAGATCGTGGGCCAGGTGCGCCGGTCGGCCTATGCGGCGGGCCTGCGCCTGGGCGGCGCTCTGCGTGGTGAACGAGGCGGCGCCCACCTGCCATGCCTCCGGCTTGACGGCAACCTGGGGCTCCAGGTTGGCCACGGTCGCGGCGCGGGTGCCGGCATCGACCTTTTCCACGAGCAGGATGCTGAGGAAGCGAAAGAGGCCGGGCACCTTCGCCGCTCGGGCCGGCTTGTAGTAGTCGTCCGGCCCAGGCGTATGCTTCTTCGGCGCCGGGGCCCGCTGCTCCCCGCCGTCGAGGCGCACTCCGGCCGGGTGATCCTCCACTGCGCCGCTCAGGTTGAGCTTCTCGGCAGCGGAAAGATGGTAGAACTGGCCCAGCTGAAAACGTTCCAGCGGGGGGGCGCCAACCGGCACGCTGGCGTTGATGCTGACCGACTGGGGCGTGGCCAGCGGGATGTTCTCCACCCGCTCGATCACCATGTTCAGGGGCACGCGGCGCTGGGACCAGACCAGGCTGCCCCGCGAGGAGACGAGGGGTGCGCCGGCTGCCGTCACCTGCCGCAGCGAGACCGAGGGGTCGGCGCCGTTCTCCGCACGCAGGTTCTGAGTCTGCTGCAGGGCCGGTCCCACGATGTCGAGCAGGCTGGCGATGTGGGAGCTGTCGCGCGGCACGCTCTCGCCGATGACAAACGTGTCGCTCCAGGAGATGTCGGGCAGGAAGAAGGGCGTCTCGTAGGTGATGCTCGCCTGGATGACGAGGGGGCCGGGGCCGCTGATATGGCCCTGGCATGTTACGCCATGGAAGGTTTCGCCGAGAACCTCGATGCGAAAGCCGGCGGCGAAGTCGGCCACGAAGTGGAAGGGAGAAAACTGGAAAAGCGCATCCAGGTGGATGTGCCCATGGGCGCCGAAGAAGCCACCGTCGATGCTCGCTTCCAGCCGACCGCCAAACTGGAAGGTGTTGGCCGTGACGGCCAGGTAGCCCTCAGCGCGCAGCGAGATGGGCAGGCTGACGGGGAGGTCCAGCACCAGGCCCACGCGCTGGATGTGGGCCGGCAGGCGGGCGGGCGCGGGATTGAAACCGGGAAAGAAGCCTCCGATGGTGAGCACGACGTAGGCTTGCGCCCCGTAGTGCCAGCGGAAGATCGCCTCGCCTGTCAGGCGGAAGAGGCCCATGACGTGCGAGTCGACGATGACGGCATGGAAGCCGATCAACTCGCCGGCCAGGTCGATCTCGCCGTGGAGGTCCAGCTGAAGCCGGAAGACGGGGGGGAGGGCGGCCCGGGCGGAGCCGAGGATGTCGATGCGACTCGGCCCGGGCAGTTGCATGAAGACGCCCAGGTCGGCGTTGAACAGGGTGGCTGAGCCGACCTTCAGCCAGGAGAGCTGCAGCGTCGGGCCGAAGACGGCCGCGCCGGCGCGGGCCGGGAAGACGGCGCCCAGGGTGGCCAGGACGGAGGTCGCGTTGCGGATGGGGTCATCGCCGAACAGGGCGTGGGTGAGGGCGCCCGAGCGGAACTGGCCCTCGAGGGCGCCGGCGTCGACGCTCCGGTTAATGCCGATGAGGCCGCCCAGACCGCTGATGGCGAAGCCAAACCCGAGCTGGAGGCCGGGCGCGAAGCGGGCCGATAGCAGGGTGAAGAGCGAGACGGAGCCGGCAACCTCCTCCAGGATGGCCAGGGCGCTGACCTGGGCCAGGCTTAGCTTCAGGTCGAGGCTGCCGCTCAGCCTGGGGTTCGGCGCGCGCCGGTAGTCGAGGCTGCCACCGCCTTGGGCGGGGCCGCTGCCGAAACGGAGGCTGGCGCCGGTCGGCGGGAGGAGGCCGAGCAGCGCCGGCGGGCCTGCCGGTAGCGCGGGGGGGCGGGGCAGGGCGATGGCAGGCAGGCTGAGCGGCATGGTGATCCGCCAGATCACACCGAGCTGCGCTCCGCCGTGCGCCATCTTTTCTCCCCGGCGTATCTCAAGGGGCTCGAGGACCGCACGCGCGAACTCGTGCGCGGCTGCCTGGATAGGAT
>JBFGLK010000022.1:0-13066 GCA_041576195.1 Promineifilaceae bacterium (SeqCode) | reverse complement strand
GCCTGGGCCAACTGGCTCTACGCGGCCTATCCCCAGGTCAGAGGCGCCGCGATCTGGTATCTGGGGCCCGGATATGGGGGCATCGCCGATCAGGCACAGCAGCTCATCGCGCCGCTTGAGGAGTACAGCCTCACCCACTACTTTGAGGTGATGACGGGTTTCGGGAGGGTCGATCCCTCCTTGTTCTCGCCATAGCTTCGCCGTTACGAATCCGATTGAAATCAGGGGAGCCAGGCCGGATCATAGCCGGCTGCGGCCAGGGGCGCGGCCACGCCGGATTCAACCGTCAGCAGCCAGATCGCCGGCACCTCATCTTGCCCGACAGCCACGCGCTGAAAGACGAGCAGGCGCCCGTCCGGCGACCAGCGGGGTGGGCCGTGGTGGATCGTCGGGTCGCCGGTCAGGACGCGCGTCTCTGCGCCGTCAGGACGAACGAGCATGAGCTGCTTGCCCGTGTTCACCCGCGCGGGGCGTCGGGTAAATGCAATCCGGTCGCCGTCTGGCGACCAGGCGGCGGCGCCGTCGGAAACGTCCGGCACGCCGCTCAGGTCGACGATCGTCGATGACTCAGGATCGACCGCCAGGAGCCGGGTCTGGGGGCGCTCATCCGTCACCGACACACTGCTGATGGCCAGCGTGCGACCGTCCGGTGCCCACGCTGCCGCTTCACCGCTCTGGCTGACGACGGCGCTTTCGGAACCGGTCGTCAATTCGACCAGACGTAGCGAGCCATCGGTTGGCCAGACGTAGCTGAGCCAGCGCCCATCGGGGGAGAGCCGCGCGGCCCTACCCAGGGCGCCGGCGTCTTCGAACACCGGCACCGTGTCGTCGCTGCCGGCAGCCGCCCACCAGAGCGTGGACCTCCGCGAGAACACCCCGTCTGGCGACGGATCGCGCCGCTCGTAGATGAGGCGCCCGCCGTCGGGCGACCAGCTCGGCCCCGAGCAGAACGCGCCGCCGCAGTCGATCCAGCGCCGCGCCGCGCCCGATCTCACCTCCAGGAGCCAGAGGTCCAGGCCGCCGGCGTCCGCCTCGGCGCTGAAGGCAATCCGGTCGCCGTGGGGCGCCACCGCGTAGTCGTACAGGCGCAAGTCTGCCGGCGTCAGGCGGGCCGGCGACTCAGCGCGTCCCGGGGAGACGGCGAAGAGCTGCGCACCGCCGCCGGCCTCCGTCGCCAGGAAGAGCACGTGGTGCGAGCGAGTGGTGAAGGACCAGTCTGCCGGCAGCGCCACGCCGCGCCCCCGAGCGTCCTTCACCTCTCCGTCGAGCGTCACGCGATAGCTGGTTTCCGGCGCCAGGGCCTGATCCGGGACGAAGCGAAGACTCCCGTCTACCCACTTGGTCTGCCCGGGGACATCCGGAACCAGGCGGATGTGGGGCGTGGGCTCTGTGTCCATCGGGTCGCGAAAGACGAGGCGGATTGTGGCCGTGGTGGAGACCGCGGTCGAACCCGGCGCGGGCTCTATGGCAAGGCGGTTGCTCAGCAGGCCGGCGCGCCAGGCCAGTAACAAGAGCACGACCAGCGCCAGGAGTGCCAGTGCGGTGGGTCGGATTCGGCCGAGCGCCGCCATGATCCTGCGCACGAGCGGGGGCTGTCCGAAAGGCTTAATCGCCGGCCTTGTCGGCCACGATCCAGGCGCTCAGGCCGTCGCGGTGGATGGTGGCGAACGTGCCGAGCGCCCGGCACATGGAGCCAATGTCGTCCGGACTGTGGAAATGGCTGCCCATGAGCGCTATCTTCTCCACCAGCGCGATGAGCTTCACCCGCGCGTGGCGCACGTCGGGTTCTTCGATGACCAGGCGGCCCCCGGGGCGCAGGATGCGCACTAGCTCGTGGACGGCCGCGTGCTGATCCTGGACGTGGTGCAAAGCGTCCACGACCAGGGCGCGGTCGAAGCTGGCATCAGGGAATGGCAGGCGTTCGGCCCGCCCGCGCACCGCGTGCTGCAGGCCGCGTCGCTGGGCCTGGCGCAGCATGCCGTCGGAGAGATCGCTGATGACCAGATCGCCGACGAACGGGCCGAGGCCGACCGATGCCCGGCCGGTGCCGCCGCCAGCGTCTAGCAATCGACCGGGCGTGGGCAGGTTAAGCAAGGAGCGGAGGTGGCCGGGGTCGGGGGGACGAATCAGCCGGTCGTAGACCGGGGCCAGCAAGCCGAAGTGGTCGAGCATGGGGCACATGGCGGCTGCCGAGGGCGCGCTGGGCGGGCGGCGGCCGTGCGCCTGTTCGCTCAGGGGCCGAAGCGGTCCAGGACGGGGGCGTAGACGGCGTTGCAGCCGCCGGGGCGCGAGCAGCCTTCAATCGGGAGCTCTGGGACGTCATCGAACGCGTAGGCGCCTTCGAATTGCCGGCAAAGGGGGCAGGCATCGCCCGCCGCCAGGATGCGGACTCTGGTGGCCAGGCCGGCTCTGATGCGCTCCAGCGCCTCGTTCTGTTCTGCCCGTCGCTTGTCCAGGTCGATGGCGTACATGAAAGCGTCTCTCCCGTGCTGGTGCGTCCGACAGGACACGAGTGGTCGCGGCGACCGATTATATCACCGACGCGGGCGGCCGCTATCGGGAGCGCCCTGGTCTGTGGCTACCCCGGCGAGCGCCGGCGGACGGCTTGAGCGAGCCAGACCAGGCCGAAAAACAGGGTGGCCACGATGACGATGGTAGCGCCGGAGGCCAGGCTGAAATAGAACGAGGCGTAGAGGCCAATCACGCCGGCCGCCACCGCCAGCGTGGCCGCCAGGACCATGACCTGCCATAGCCGGCGGGTCAGCAGGGAGGCCGTCGCCGCCGGGGTGACGAGAAGTGCGACGGTCAGGGCCACGCCGACCGTTTGCAGAGCGACGACGATGGCGATGGCCACCAGTATCAGAAGTAGATTCTCCAGTAGGCGCACCGGCAGTCGCAGCGTCTGGGCCAGGACGGGATCGAACGCCAGGACCATGAACTCCTTGTAGAGGAGGGCAACGATCAGGAGGACAATACCCCCGAGCGCGGCGGTTAGGATGAGATCGGAGGCAGTAACGCCGAGCACGTCGCCGAAGAGGAAGTGCGTCAGATCGACGGCGTAGCTGCGGGCCGTAGAGATGAGGGCGATGCCCAGGGCGAACATGCCGGCAAAGACGATACCGATGGCCGTGTCTTCGTTCACGCGGCCGCCTCGGCGAATGGCGTTGATGCCGAGCGAGGCGATGATGGCGGCGACGATGCTGCCGATCAGGATAGGACCGCGTTCGCCGCCGCCGGCCACATAGCCAACCGCGACGCCTGGCAGGACGGTGTGGGCCACGGCGTCGCCGAAAAAGGCCATGCCTCGCAAAACGACGTAGGTGCCGACGACCGCGCACACGGCGCCCACAAGCACGGCCGCTGCCAGGCCGCGAAGCATGAAGGGATAGGCCAGGGGATCGGTCAACCAGCTCATGGCTCGCCCCCTTCACAGCAGGTGTCGCCGATGGCCACGAGCCCTTCCGGGGTCTCCACCAGCCGCAGCCGGCCGCCGTAGGCGGCGAGCAGCGCCGGCGGCGTGAAGACATCGGCCGACCGTCCGAATCCCAGCAGCTTTCGGTTGAGCAACATGGCGCTGTCGAAGCGCTCGGCGGCCATATCCAGATCGTGCGTGGCCACCATGACGGTGACCTGCCGCTGTCGCAGGACGTCGAGGATGACGAAGATGTCCTCTTGGGAAGACAGGTCCAGCCCGGTCAACGGCTCATCCATGAGCATCAGCTCGGCCTCCTGCGCCAGGGCCCGCGCGATGAAGACCCGTTGCTGCTGCCCTCCGGACAGCTCGCCGATCTGGCGGGTGGCGAACTCGCTCATGCCGACCTCTGTCAGGCAGTGGCGGACGAAGGTCCAGTCGCTCGATGACGGCCGCCGGAAGAAGCCGATCTTGCCGGCACGCCCCATCATAACGACGTCGGCCACGTTGGCGGGGAAGTGCCAGTCAACCTGGGTGCGCTGGGGAACGTAGGCGATGCAGATGTGCTCGCCGGGCGCGCTGCCGGCGATGGCGATGTGGCCATGGCTCGGCCGGAGGATGCCGGCGATTGCCTTGAAGAGCGTGCTCTTGCCGGCCCCGTTCGGGCCGACGACGGCCACTTGCTCGCCCGCTCGCAGCGAAAACGAAATCCCCTCCAGGGCCGGCGAGCCGTTGTATTGCACGGCCAGGTCCGTCACTTGCAGGACGGGCGCGTCCTGCTGATGCGCCGAGCCGCGGCGCAGGCCGATGGCTTCGCGTATTACGGTCATTTCCTTCGCCTCTGGTTGCGTGTCATGGCAAGGCGGGACGACTCAGCGCCTCGACGATCTGGCTCACATTGTAGCGCATGAGATCCAGGTAGGTGGCGGCGGGTCCGTCCGGCGGGCTGAGGGAGCCGGTGTAGAGGGTGACGACGGGCACGCCCGTGTCGGCGGCCACCCGGTCGGCGAGCTGTGGGTTGGCTGTGGCGCCCACGAAGATCGCGGGCGCCTCCATGGCCCGGATAGTGGTCTCGAGCGCGGCCAGGTCGGCGGCGGAGGGACCGGCGCCCGTGCTGAACGAAGGGATAACGGCGCCCGCCTCGACGAAGCCGTAGCGGTCAGCGAAGTAGCCGAGCATTGCATGATCGGTCGCGAGCAGTCGGCGCTCCGGCGGCAATGTGGCGACCTGGTCTACGATCCAGGCGTCGAGCGTCTCCAGTGCCTGTCGATACCTCGCCGCGTTGGCCGCATACGCGGCGGCGTGGTCTGGGTCGAGGTCGGTGAGGGCGGCGGCGATGGCCTCGGTCCAGGCGATGATATTGGCCGGACTGAACCAGACGTGGGGATCGACGTCGCCATGGTCGTCGGCCTCTTGTGTCGCGCCATCCCCGTGGTCGTCGTTGGTCAGCCGGCGAGGCGTGAGGCGGGCAGAGAGGTCGAGCACCCGGGTGTCGGGGCCGGCGCCGGCCAGGAGGTCAGGCAGGAACCCTTCGTAGCCAAAGCCATTGACGAGCAAGAGATCTGCGCCGGCGACGGCAACCAGATCGCGGGGCACGGGCTGGAAAGCATGCGGGTCGGCGTCGAGCGGGGCCAGCACCGTCAGCTCGATCGCCGTGCCCCCGACCTGGCGGGCGATGTCGCCGGGGATAGACGTGGTAGCCACGATGCGGAGCTTTTCCGGCGTCGCGGGCGCGGTGGGGGCGGCTGGCGCCCGTGGGCCTGGCGCGCAGGCGGCGATGACGGCGCACAGGGGCCAGAGGAGGGCGAGGGACCGGCGGGGTGGGACGCGCATGAGGCGGAGTGTGCGGTGGGGAATCAGTGGTCGCGTTCGCTTGGCTGGCAATCCGCGCACAGGCCGAAGAACTGGAGCCAGTGGTCGTGGACCTGGAAGCCGCTGCGGTCGGCGACTTGCTGCATGAGGCCGTCGAGATTATCACCGTCGAAGTAGGCGGTGCGCCCGCAGCCTTCGCATAGCAAAACGTGCTGGTGACCGGCGGTGGCCGCCACGTAGGCGTGGCAGCCGTCCGGCCCGTGGACGCGTTGAATGAGGTCGAGCGCGACGAGCCGCTCGAGGGTTCGATAGACGGTGGACAGGCCGAGGCGCGGGTAGTGGGCGCGGGCCAGGTCATAGACCTCGAGCGGCGAAAGCGCGCGCTGGGCCGCGGCCATCACGGCGACGACGGCTCGGCGCGGGCGCGTGAGGCGGCTGCCATCCTGATTGATGCGCTGCAGCCAGGCGCGGGGCGTGGACGGCGGGGACATGGGATGAAATGCAAGTGATAATCGTTCTCAATAAGATTGTAACGGCTAGCGTGACGGGCGTCAACCCACTGCCGGGGGATCTCCCCGGCAGTGGTCGGGTAAGGAGGAAGGCATGTCGCGCACTTCCCTGGCGGTTCGCCGTGCCCGGTTGATCCGCCCACCGGTTCTGGATACAGTACCGAGCCATGAACCCGCCTCTGCGCCCCTTCGCCGGTTGGCCCCGGGCCATTCTACACGTCGATATGGATGCCTTCTACGTCAACGTCTACTTGTTGGCCCACCCGGAAGATGCCGGCACGCCCATCGCCGTCGGCGGCCGCCCAGGCAGCCGTGGCGTCGTTATGTCGGCCAGCTACGAAGCGCGCGCTCACGGGGTGCGCTCCGCCATGCCCAGCACGCAGGCGGTCAAGCTCTGCCCCGCGCTCAAGTTCGTCAGCGTGGGCCGTGGCGCCATTCGCGATGCGTCGCGCGGGGTGATGGCCATCCTCGCTGAGTATGGCCCCATGGAGCCGATGAGTGTGGACGAAGCCTACATCGATCTGTCGGCCCAGGCGGCGCCGGTGCGCGTCGCCGACGCCATCCGGCTCCGCGTGCGCGAGGAGACCGGCCTGCCTGCCTCGGTGGGCCTGGCCACATGCAAGCTCGTCGCCAAAGTCGCCTCAGATCAGGGAAAACCAGAAGGGCGCACCATCGTGCTGCCGGGACAGGAGGCGGCGTTCCTGGCGCCGCTGTCGACCCGGGTCATCTGGGGAATCGGCCCAGTGACGGCCGAGCGGCTGGCCGCCCATGGCATCGAGACCTGCGGCCAACTCGCGGCCGCCGATCGGGCGCTCGTCGAGCGGGTCTTCGGCCGTCACGGTCCGGCGTTGCAGGCGCGGGCTGCCGGCATTGACCGGCGCGATGTGGTGCCCGACCGGGGACCAGCGCGCTCGATCAGCGCCGAGCGCACCTTCGATCGGGACATGAGCGACGCTTCATTCCTAAGGGAACAGCTGGCCCACATGTGCGCTCAGATCGGCGCGTCGCTGCGGCGGGATGGGCTCGTGGCCCAAACAGTGGTCGTCAAATTCCGCCTGCCCGACTTCACCACCTACTCGCGACAGCGCACCGTCGAGTTCGCGATCCGCGAGGACGCAGAGATCCTGAGACTGGCCGTCGCCATCTGGGAAGAGCATTGGCCGCCAGGACAGCCGATGCGGTTGGTCGGCGTAGGAGTCAGTAACCTGGCGCCGCCGCACGCTCAGCAACTGGCGTTTGACTTCGGCGCCTGATCAGTCAGTCGAACTGGGACAACGTCACCGGCTCAGGGCGGCAAGCGCCTCTGCCTCGCTCGCGTACTGCTCGAAGCCTGGCGCCGGCTTGACAATCGCCAGGAGGCGTGTGACGACACTTGAGGGGTTGATCAGCACCAGCTTGCCGCCGGAGGCGCGGCACCGATTTGAGGCGGCTGATAGCTCGCCAAGGCCCGATGAATCCATGAAGTCCGCACCGGACAAGTCCACAGCGATCTGGCCGTGGCCGGCAGTCACCAGCCGATCAACCGCACTCTGCAGACCCCAGGACCGGTCCGCCCTGCCAGAGAAGACCAACACCTTCGCGTTGCCTACACTCCTCTCCTGTAATCCCATGATTCGCTCCTCGTATGCTTGCTCCCCACGACGCCAGGCGCCTCCACGATGAGGATCACTTCGTAGC
Source organism: Promineifilaceae bacterium (SeqCode) (assembly GCA_041576195.1). Taxonomy (GTDB): domain Bacteria; phylum Chloroflexota; class Anaerolineae; order Promineifilales; family Promineifilaceae; genus JAGVTM01. The sequence goes on along the minus strand of JBFGLK010000022.1, from coordinate 5,656 downwards.
TCCGCTACTTCACTGGACGACGCCTCTCGCCTGGTGTATCTCCAGTCTGGCCAGCTCCGGGCGCGCCCAGGGCTCCTCGTTCGCCATGTGGGGGACGATGCGATGGCGGGTAGCCAGCAAGAGGCCCGCGTAGGTCCGGAACTCCTCGGCAAGCTGTGCCACGCGCACCCACTTGCCGACGGGTTCCGCCGTGTACTCGACTCGCCGCAAACGGCGCTCCGCGTCGAACCCGTAGATTTGATGCGTGGCGTGTGTCGGCACGTAGGGGGGGAAGGTGACCTGCAAACGATCGAGGCGGCCTGCCGGCACGTCGGCCGGCTCCAGCGCGGTGACCCGGATGTCCTCACGCAGCAGGTGGAACGGCGCAAGCAGCGTGTTCCAGAACGTGTAGCTGACGACATAGAGCAGGTCCAGGTCATCCCAGTAAATCATGCGCCGGGGATGGCTGAAGGCGCGTCGTGGCTCCGGCCGGCTGGTAACCACGTTCCCCTGGCCGTCCAGCACGCGCACTTCCTTGTTGGCCCGCAGCTCCCCGCGCCGCCCAGGCTGAGGATAGTCGTAGGCTTCGACGGCCGGCTGCCGCGTCGCCAGGCGCAGCCAGACGCGCCGCAGAGGCAGGCGCCAACGCGCGACGAACACGAGGCCCGCCGCCGACACTTCGGCCTCGATCGCCTCGAGACCGTTCCAGCGCTCCAGGCCACCGTGGGCCTCGACCGCTTCCAGGATGAGGGTTCTGGGATCTAAGCTTGACATCGGGCTCCCTCGCGCCGTCAGGATGGCCGAAAGGTATCACGCCGCCGGGGCGCCGTCAACCACCGGGCGCTTGCCAGACGCGACTCCCAGGCGGGGAAGGCTACTCCCCGCCGTTGGCCTGGCGCAGTCGGGCCATGCGGGCGGGTTCGCGCTGCTTGCGGCTAAGGCGCATCGGCAAGGCGGTGCGGCGCACGCCATCGAATTGGTAGAGGGCGTTGGCTACGGCGGCGGCCGTCGGCACGAGCCCGATCTCGCCCACCCCTTTGGCGCCGTATGGCCCGTAGGGATCGGGCACTTCGACGCCGATGACGTCGATGTCGGGCATCTCTTTGGCGCGCAAGATCCCCATCTGGCGCAGGCGCGTGCTACGAGGCCGGCCGTCTTCCATGACCAGCTCCTCGCTGATGGCGTAGCCGAGACCCATGTGAATCGAGCCTTCCAGCTGTCCCTCGAAGAGCGTTGGGTTGAAGATCTTGCCGGCATCGTGTGCCGCCACCACCCGGTCGATCCGGCCCTCCTCGTCGAGGGTCACCACCTGGGTGGCGTAGCTGTAGGAGTAGTGGGTATAAACCTTCTCGACCATGGCGCCCGGCTTGGTCGTCCAGTCGACGACCCACTCTCCCTCGTAGACGCGGCCGGTGAGATCGTCCAGCGCGTGGGTGGCCAGATCGGCTTTGAGCTGCCGGCAGGCCTCAATCAGCGCGTTGCCGACCAGCGACGTGGCGCGCGAGGCCGTCGTCATGCCCGCCTCTTGGCCCGATTCGGTGTCGATGCGCACCTCCATGATCGCGGTGGGCAGGCCCGTCTCCGTGTGCACGACCTGGACGGCCATGGTGTTTACCCCCTGGCCCATCTCGGTCCAGCCGTGATCGATGACGATGCGATCCGGCGCATCGATAGTGATCCGGGCCTGGGAGGCGTCGGGCATGCCATTGCCGATGCCCGTGTTTTTGATTCCACAGGCGATGCCCGCGAATCTTGCCCCCTGAAAGATGTCTTTCACGGCCAGTAGCGTGGCCTTTGCACCGGCGCCGCCCTCGATGACCTGGCCGGTCGCCGTCATGTCGCCGTTGTCCAGCGCATTGTCATAGCGAAACTGCCAGCGATCGAAGCTTCCCTGCTCACAAAGGTCGTCCAGGCAGCTCTCCAGGCCGAAGTTGGCTTGATTGACCCCAAAGCCGCGCATGGCCCCGCAGGGCAGATTATTGGTATAGACGGCGACCGCCTCGACATCGGTGACTGGGAAGCTATAGGCGCCCGTGGCGTGCCCGGCGGATCGCTCCAATACCTTCATGCCGACCGAAGCATAGGCGCCCGTATCGCCCACGAAGCGCACCTTGCAGAAGGTCAGCCGACCGGCTACCGTGCAACCTACTTCGTAGTGCATCCAGATGGGATGGCGCTTTGGATGCATGACGATCGACTCGTCCCGCGTCAGCCGGAGCTTGACCGGCCTGTCGAGCAGGTGAGCAAACAGCGCGGCGTGCCCCTGAACGGTCAGGTCTTCCTTGCCGCCGAAGCCGCCGCCGTTGGGCACGCCGACCACGCGCACCCGCTCCAGCGGCATGCCCAGAAGGGCAGCGATCTGGGCCCGATCCTCATAGACGCCTTGTCCCTGAGAGAGCACCTCGATCCGGCGCTCCCCCGAAGCCGCCGAGGCTGGATAAGCGACGGCCGCTTCCGTTTCCATGAAGCCGTGCTCGATCATCTGGGTCTGGAATGTGCCCTGGGCAACGAAGGCCGAGGCGGCGCGGGCCTCCGCAACGCTGCCCCGGCGGGTGACCGAGCGGGAGAGAACATTGCTGCCGTTGCTATGGACCGATGGGCTGCCATCTTGCATGGCAGCGTGCGGATCCACGATCGGCGTCAGTACTTCGTAGTCGATCACGATCAGCGCGGCAGCGCGGCGGGCCACCGCTTCGCTTTCGGCGACGACGGCGGCCAGGACATCGCCGACGAAACGTGTCGTCTCCCCTTCGGCGATCATGACCGGCCAGTCTGGTCGAATGAGGCCAACGAAGCGCTCGCCCGGCACGTCCGCGGCGGTGAAGACGCGCACGACGCCAGGCAAGGCGGCCGCGGCGCTCGTGTCAATGCCTCTCACCACTGCCCGCGGGTGGTCGCTGAAGCGCAGGGCGCCGTGCAGCATGTCGGGCAGTCGGATGTCGTCGACGTAAGGGTGTTGCCCGAGCACCAGTTCGGTGGCCGCCACCTTCGGCAGCCGATCGCCGACGGCGCCCGTGACGGGTGGCAGGTCGACGCGCTCTTCCTCGCGAAGCGCATGCGCAGCAAGCTGAACGGCTTTGACGATCTTCTTGTAGCCGGTGCAGCGGCACAGGTGCGGCGTCAGCGCCTGCTCGATCTCCTCGCGGCTGGGGTCTGGCTTCCGTTGGAGCAGGACGCGCGACTGCATGACGATACCCGGGATGCAGAAGCCGCACTGAACGCCCCCTTCGGCGACGAAGGCGTGGCTGAACACCTCTTGTTCGTAGGCACTCATGCCCTCGATGGTGACCACGCGCTCGCCGTCCACCTTGCTCATTGGCGTGACGCAGGAGAGCACGGCGCGATCGCCGAGCTGCACGGCGCAACAGCCACAAGCGGCCTGGGGCGCACAGCCGTCCTTGGGCGACAGGATGCCGGCTTCTTCGCGCAGGTAGGTCAACAGCGGCAGCTCCGGATCGCCGTCGTAGTCGACTGGCCGGCCATTGAGGATGAACTGCATTGGACACTCTCCCAAAAAAAGCGGATCAGAGGCGATCGACTGGGCAGTCGTCTGACCTTTCTCGATTCTGACACACACAGGCGGCGCGCGCAAGTGTGTGTGTGGCGGCACCGCCGGGGAGTCTCCCCGGCAGTCTACCCTCCCTGGGTTTCGACACCTGGGTTCTGCCCACCGCCGGGGAGATTCTCCGGCAGCCCTCCCCAACTTATGACATTTGTCATGCCCGGATCGGTGACACCGGTGGCTTGTCGGGCCGGTCAGGTTGTGCTAAAAGTGGTCAGACGATTGCCCATTGGCGCGTCCTCAAGTGCCACCATCGCCAAGTCGAGATGACCGTCCATCGTCCCAGACCGGTTGTGGATCAGGTAAACGACATCTTGCGCGGGCGCATTCGCGATCGGCGTTATCCGGCCGGGACGCGCCTGCCCTCGGAGATTGAGCTGGCGATGGAGCTGTCGGTGAGCCGGGCCACCGTTCGCTCCGCGCTGGCCCGCCTGGCCGCCGAAGGCCTGGTCATTCGCCGCCAGGGCGCCGGCACCTTTGTCAACGCCCGGGCCGTCGCCGTCAACACAAGCATGGGGGGCATGCTGGACTTCTCCCGCCTCATTGCCAGCAGCGGCTTCGAACCGACCATCCGCACGCTCGCCGCGGACCTGCGGCCCGCCAGCGCGCGCGAATGTCGCCTCCTTAGCCTGGCCGATGGGGCTGCCGTCCTGGCGCTGGAACGCCTCTTCCTGGCCGACCGGCGCCCGGTCATTGTGGCCCAAAACGCCATCCCGGCCAACCTGCTGGCCAGCCTGCGCCCCCTGCCCCACGCCGACCGTCCGCTGCACCAGTTCCTCGAAGCGGAAGCCGGCCGGGAAATGGCCTACGCCATCTACGACATCGGCGCCACGTTGGCGGACGAGGCGGCCGTGGGCCGCCTGGGAGGCGCGCTCGGCCGGCCTCTGCTCTCGCTGGAGGCCACGTTCTTCGATCGTCAGAGCCGGCCCCTGGCCACGGGCGACAGCCTCTACGATCACGCGGTGCTGAGCCTGCGCCTGGTACAGGCTCGGGGATGACCGCCCGCCGCCCGTTCCCGGAGGACCCGTGGAGCGATCCGCCTGCGCCTGGGAGGTGACATGACGGCGTTCAGCCGAAACACTCGCCTGAGCCGACTGGTCGACGCCTTGTTGCCGGTGCTGGCCGCCCTGGCCGCCCTGGCTGTGGGCGCCATCATGTTGCTGTTGCTCGGCGCCAACCCCATCACCGGCTACGGCGCTCTCCTCGAGGGCGCTTTTGGCAGCAGCAACGCTATTGCCGACACGGTCGTCAAAGCCACGCCGCTCCTCCTGGTGGGCCTGGGCATCTGCATCGCCTTTCGGGGCGGCGTGATCAACATTGGTGGAGAGGGCCAGCTCATCCTGGGCGCCCTGGCCGGCACGTTGTTGGGCCTGCGCTTTCCCGACCTGCCGGGCTGGCTCCTGGTGCCGTTCGCACTGCTGGCCGGCTTCGTCGCCGGCGCCGTCTGGGGCGGAATCCCGGGCATCCTCAAGGCGCGCTACAACGTCAACGAGATTCTCAGCACGATCATGATGAACTCGATTGCGGTACAGGGCATGAACTTCCTGCTCCGTGGGCCGATGATCGATCCAGCGCAGCTCGCAGTCGTCAACCGCATCCCGCAGACGGCCCGCCTCTCGCCCGCCTACGACTTGCCGCGGCTGGTGCCGACCCGCCTGCATCTCGGCGCGGGTATCGCCGTCTTGCTGGCCATCCTCGTCTACATCTTCCTCTGGCGCACGACGCTCGGCTACCGTATCCGAGCCGTCGGCCTGAGCCGCCACGCCTCGAAGTACGCCGGGATCAAGGTGAATCGCTACCTGGTGTTGTCGCTGACGCTGAGCGGCGCCTTCTCCGGGCTGGCGGGCGCCATCCAGGTCTACGGCGTCAATCATCGCATGATCACCGACGGCTCGGCGGCCGGCTTCACGGGCTCGGCCGGCTTCAACGGCATCGTGGCCGCTTTATTCGGCCAACTGCACCCTATCGGCACGATCCCGGCCTCCTTCTTATTCGGCGCGCTGCTCGTCGGCGCCAACAAGCTGCAGCGGGCCACACAGGTGCCGGCAGCCCTCATCACGGCCCTGAATGGCCTGGTGGTGGTCTTCGTCGTCAGCAGTGAGATCTGGCGCCGGC
>JBFGLK010000021.1:0-13910 GCA_041576195.1 Promineifilaceae bacterium (SeqCode) | reverse complement strand
CGGTGAGTTCGCGCTCGACGTTGACTGGATCAAGGCTGTGAGTATCAAACCGTCCGCATGAGACGCGCCCAATCGGGGCCCCTTGACGCATCGAGTCGACAGGGCGCTGTCCTAAAGGGCCTTGCTCCTCCGCCGTCAGGCGGTACCGTGCCCTGGCTCCACTGCCGAGCAACAGCGAGCTGCCTTGAGCCTGTCCCAGCCACTATTCTGGACCATACCGCGTTGATGGCGGTTGGCCATTCTCCAACTGGAGGGAAACACCGATGAAGAAGGGCCGTTTGCTTCAGGGACTCGTTATCGTGAGTGTCCTCCTGACCCTGTTTGTCAACTACCTGGCGACGGCGGGGCTTGTGAACAACATAACGCCGCCCGAAATCTCGGACGCGCTGCTGAGCCAGTTCACGCCCGCCAACTACGCGTTTTCAATTTGGAGCGTTATTTACACGTTCGTGATCGGATTCACGATCTATCAGGCGCTGCCATCGCAACGGGAGAACCCAAAGCTCCAAGGCGTGCGCGAGCTCTTCATCGCCACCGGCGCCCTCAATATCGCATGGACGTTTGCGTGGCACCATGCTGTCTATCCACTATCTCTGCTATTGATGGTCGGCATCTTGCTGACATTGATCGGAATCTATGTTCGGGTCGGCATTGGCAAGCCTGCAAGTAGCTGGGGAGAACGGCTATGGGTTCACCTCCCGTTCAGCCTCTACCTGTCGTGGATTGCGGTGGCGACCATTGCGAATGCCTCAAGTGTGCTCGTCTTCTATGACTGGTCCGGGTTTGGCGTCAGCGGTTCGCTCTGGTCGGCAGTCATGATCCTCGTCGCGGCCCTTGTCGGCGCCTCCATCTTGTGGAAGCGAGCAAATGTGGCGTACGCGGCTGTCTACGTCTGGGCTGTTCTTGCCATCACGGCCCGCTATGCAAGCGATACGGCTATCACCTCGGCTGCCTACACAGGCATCGTCATCGTCGTGGCCGCCACAGCGTTGGGATGGTACCGCTTTGTGAAGGACGGTGGCCATCGCGCGCTGGGCCGCGCCTGAAGCACGCTCGGTGCGGATCGAATCAGCCATAGCCGTTAACGGCATTAACGTCTTATGCCAGTCTTAACCGGCGTGTTAGCCCTGTGAGGACCCTGCGACAACTGCTAGCCGCTATGCTCGCCATCGCCTTCATTGGCGCGATGGCGCTGTCTACTTGGGCAACCACAAACGCTCAGGCGGCAACTGAGCGTGCCGTCAGGGTATTGCAGGAGCACGGCGTCACCCGAGAAGACGGCCGCCTTGTCTAATGGCCGGGAGTTCCCGACGAGCGCGGTCTGATCTACTATCCAGGGGGTTTGGTCAATCCTGAGGCGTATGCTGTTACCGCCCAGGGCATTGCGGACGCGGGTTATCTGGTCATCACTCCCAAGATGCCCCTCGATCTGGCATTCACCGGCGTCAAACGCGCGGACAGCATTCGGCGGGATCTTCCCGAGATCGAGTGCTGGGTCATTGGGGGGCATTCGCTGGGCGGGGCAATGGCGGCGACATAGGTTCGAGGTAACGTGGAGAGCCTTGACGACCTCATCATGGTTACCGCTTTTTCCCCAGACTACGAGGACTTTGTCGATTATCCCGTACCGGTTCTGACCATAATCGGGTCAAGAGATCCCGATGCTCCGCAACAGGAGTCCTTCTATGAGGCGATCGCCGATTCGGCCAGACGCGTCGTGATCGATGGGGGCAACCACCGCCAGTACGCCGGCTGCAGCGTTCAGAGAGGGGACGGGATCGCCACGATATCCATTTCGGAGCAGCAAGATCAGCTCATAGCGGCCATCGTCCGCTTGTTGGACGCGTTGAAGCAACCTTGACCCGACCAGATCCGACGTGGCGGACCGGCCCGGCGGAACGTTTGCGGCGGACCCTGTCAGCTGCGCCGAACCATAGCGCCGCCCGCCCCTTGGTTACGCGTGGTCAGCCACCACGTTCAGGGCAATGCCGTGCTCGATCAGGGCCTTGGCGGCAACGATCACCTGATTGAAGCCGCCGGTTGAATCGAGCGCCCGTGCGACGATGGCCTCACGGGTGCCGGCAAAGCCAGACTCCTCAATGGTCAGGATCGAATCGCCCGCCTCGGTCGGCGCGATCGCCCACGTGACCCGCGTCATAGCGCCCCCATTCTCCCACTCAATGACGATTCGGTTTGGGCGGTTTAGCTCGACGACCCGCACGTCGAAGGATATCGCCTCGTCGCCGCTGCCAAGATACCACGTAACCGATTCACCCTCTTTGAGGCGATCATCGCGTCGCGTAAACCAGAATTTGCTCATCGCCCTGGAGTCCGCGAACGCGTCAAATACCTCCTCGCACGGTCTGCGTACTCGTATCCCAGCTCTCGCCGACAGGTTATCAGGATGGATCATGGTACGCTCCTATCTGGGTACTCGGGGCCGATGGCGTGATAGCCGACCATCACCGGGGGCGGATGCACATTGAGAGTTTACCATCGATCACCAGCTAAAGGAGGCGCGAGGACTGTGCGTGACGTTGTGTGGTGCCGGTGTGCCGTCCAACCCATCGCTCGCCGCCACACGGCAGGGCAGGTTATGGAGACCAGCATTCAATCCGAAGTGCATCTGCCAGGTCTCTATCATGCCTGGCCAACTGACCAGGTTCAGGACTCCCAGGCAGGCCAGGTGCAACGCTCGCCAGAAGCCTGATGTGTCCGGGGCGTGCCTGGTTTAGAGTGTTGCCATGATGGAGACGAAGGGAAGAGCCGCCGCCATAGACAGCCAGCCAGCCGCGCCGACACGGCGTCTGGCGCCAACGCGCCTGGCCGCGAGGGCGCATCGCTGGCCAGGCCGCCGGGGCACGGGCGAGGCGCGCAGGAAGAGGAGCGCAACCGTGGACCATGTCCGCCCATTAACATCCGGGATCCAGGTGTCAACAGCGAAGCTTGCGCTTGCCGTCGTCGGCCTGCTCGGGCTGGCGGCCGGCCTCAGCTGGTCCATCGCCACGAGCAACCTCGGCCGCGCGGTCCTGGCGATTGGCGTGCTCGCGTGGCGACTGGTTCCCCCCGGGCTCTGGCCTGGCGCCGGTCTATGTGTCCTGCTCTGGCTGGTCGTCTTGCGTAGTGCCTGGCGAAGCGACGGCCTGATGAATCGACGGCGACGGTGAAGAGCGCCTTTCAGCCACATGGCTGATGACGGTTTGGGACCGAATGACGCGTAGTGGGCTCTCGGTGCCGGCATCGCGACCCGGTTCAAGCCCCAGAATCACGAAGGAGACACATCCATGACCGCGATTGCCAGCAGCACACCCGGCATGTCCACCCGCGCGCTGGGTCCATTCCTGGCCCTCAGCTTTGGCCTGTCTTGGGGCATCGTGGCGCTTGCCATCCTATTCTACGACCAGATGGTCGCCCTCTTCGGCGAGCCGGGCATGACCAACCCGCTGTTCATCCTCGCCGTCTACGCGCCTGGCCTTGCCGGCCTGGTCCTGGTCTGGTGGCACTATGGGCTCCAGGGCCTGGGCAGCTTCCTGGGTCGCCTGACCCTGGCCCGTGCCCCGTGGCGCTGGTGGCTGTTCCTGCTGCTCGGCGTGCCCGCTGTCGTTTATGCCGGCGCCGCCATCAAGGGCACCATCCAGGATCCGTTCCCCTTCTCGCCCTGGACGCAGGTGTTCCCGGCGCTGGCACTGGCCCTCCTGCTCGGCCCGATCGAAGAGTTCGGCTGGCGAGGGCTGGCCCTCCCGCTGCTGCAGCGCCGCTTCGCGCCCGTCTGGGCCGGCCTCATCCTCGGCGTCATCTGGGCGACCTGGCACATCCCGTCCTTCCTGATGAGTGGGACGCCGCAGAGCGCCTGGTCCTTCGGCCCTTTCTTCCTCGGCGTCGTCGCCATCTCCGTCATCCTGACGCCCTTCTTCAACGCCAGCCAGGGCAGCCTCCTGGTCGCCTATCTCTACCACTTCCAGATGATGAACCCTATCTGGCCGGATGCCCAACCCTGGGACAACGTCATTTACATCGTTGTCGCCGTCCTCGTCGTCTGGCTGAATCGGCGCACGATGCTTACGAAGGGCGCCGGGGTCACCGACGTGCTGATGCCGGCCGCTTGACGGGCGCCGGCCACCACCTTCGACCACCCCTAGGGTGCACAGCACCCTAGGGGTGGTTCACGCCTGTCAGCCCCCCTTCGCGAGAAACACCCATGAACATCGAAACGATCCTACCCCTACAGATGAAGCCCGAGCCCTTCACGCCCGGCGAAGCGCTCTTCTGGGATGATCCGCACATCTCTGCCCAGATGCTGCGGGCGCATCTTGACCCGGGAAGCGATCTCGCCAGCCGGCGGCCGGAGATGATAGAGCGGTCTGTGCGCTGGCTTGTCGCCATGCTCGGGCTCAAGCCCGGCGATGCCGTGCTGGATCTCGGCTGCGGCCCCGGTCTCTACGCGGCGCGTCTGGCGGAACAAGGCCTGCGCGTCACGGGCGTGGATATCTCTCGCCGATCGATCGCCTACGCCAGCCAGTTTGCTCGCGAGCACGGTCTGGCCATCGACTACCGCTGCCAGGACTACCTCACGTTGGCGGACGAGGGTGGATACGACGTCGCGCTACTGATCTACGGCGACCTCTGTCCGCTCGCTCCCGGGCCGCGCAGCCTGCTGTTGGCCAATGTCCGCCGCGCCCTGAAGCCGGGCGGTCGTTTCGTCCTCGACGTCACCACGCCCGCCCATCGGCGCCGGCACGGCAGTCGCAACAGCTGGTACGCGGCGGAGTCGGGGTTCTGGAAGCCGGGTCCGCACCTGGTCCTGGAGGAAGGCTTCGACTACCTCGACCTGGCGATCTTCCTGGACCAGGCCATCGTCGTCGAACCAGACGGCCGGGTGACCGTCTACCGGAACTGGTTCCAGGACTACACGCGCGAGACGATTATCGCGGAGCTGTCAGCCGCCGGCTTTACCGTTCAGAGCCTGTGGAGCGATCTGGTCGGCACGCCCTTCAGCGAGGCGTCGGAGTGGATCGGCCTGGTGACAGAGAAGGCAATAGCACCCTGAAGCCACAGAACACCCTTAGGGTGCGCAGCACCCTAAGGGTGTTCTGCGAGCACCCCCGTTCCGGTCAGAATCCAGCCCCGAAGCGCGCCACGTCCTGGACCCAGTGGAAGGCGATGGCCGCCTCCAGCCCGCGGCGGCGGGCCAGGATCAAAGCCGGCACGCCCCAGATGAGCGCCAGCCCGGCGCCCATGCCCAGCGCCGTCAGGGGCGCCTGCCGGAACAGATCTCCGAAGTGGGCGAAGTTATGGACGAGCGTCGCCAGGATGCCCGCCGGCCAGGCTGTGCGATCGGGCCGCGACGACCGCAGCAGGCGCCACAGCAGGCCCCAGAGGGCGAAGCGGTAGACGACCTCCTCGACGACGGCCGGCTGCAGGGCGTCCAGCAAGGCGGCGTCCGCCGGCTGCCAGGCGATCGGCTGGCCGCTGGTCAGCCGCAAGGTCAAGACGTTGAGCGCGGCCAGCGGCAGGCCGACGGCCAGGCCCACCAGGATGCCCACGCCGGCCTGGCGCCACGCGCCGTGGGCCAGGTGCAGCGTGACCGGGCCGCCCTGGCGCATGATGACCAGTCCGCCAAGCACGGCCAGCGCCGTCAGGACGCCGCGGGCCAGCGCCTGTCCGGTGGCGCCGCGCACGACGCCGAAGAGAGGGTGTGGGGAATACAGCGTGGCCACGAGCATGCCGGCACCGATCTGAAGACCAAGCAGGAGCGCCACGGCCACGTCGCCGCGTCGCAGCAGCCGGTTGCCCCCTGACAGGACCACGATCGCCCCCAGGGCCGTCAGGGCGTCGAACAGCTGGAAGGTGTAAGGCACGCCGACCTCGGCCACGGCCAACAGGGTCCGGGCCACGAACACGGCCAGGAGGCCCACGGCGAGCAGCCAGAGTCGACTCGTTTCGGGTAGCGGCAGATCCCGCCAGCCTCTGGCGGCCCGGGGCGCCGACGTCAGTTCGGACGGGAGCCGATGTTCTGACGTCTCATTCATCGGTAACACCTCTCACGGACCGGCGTGGACGTAGCCGCACAGGGACGCGGCCCGTGTGCGCTCCTGGCAAGCACGCCTGCCATAAGCGCGCCGGCGCGACCAACCGGCCGGAGCCCCGGCGCGGCGCGCCCTCAAGGCGCCGCCACCAGCACGCGCTCGACAGGTGCCGGCGCGTCCGGTACCTCGACGATGTTCCGGAGTAACGCTACCACCAGGACCAGGTTGGCCAGGGCGATGCCGGCAAACGCCGCCACCATGCCGGGGCCTTCTGGCGCGCCGACGCGGGCCATGTTCAGCCCCATCAGGCTCACAGCGATGCCCATGGCCAGAAACTTGAACAGCCCCACGGATGCCAGCAAATAACCCCAGGCCTGGCGTCGCAGGAGCAACACAGCAGCCACTGCGCATAGCGGCACGATGAGCGCCAGATCCATGGCCTGGATGAACATGCTGGTGACGTTTTCCAGTGGGGGCGCCTGCGCGCCGTCGATCGTTGGGACGATGCGGCTTAGCCATGCGAGCAAGAGGAACGCCGCGACGAACAAAAGCAGAGCGGCGATGCGCCGGCGCGGCAGCGTCTCCGCGAAGTGCGCGGGCAGCGTCTCCAGGTCGAACGACGTCATGCTCAGGATGAAGCTGAAGAGGCTCAGGCCGAACAACGCCACGTAGACCAGAAACAGCGCGTTGTAGGCGGCGCCAAAACACATGGTGATGTAGGTGTAAAGGATAAACCCGAGCGTGCCGGTCAGCAGCAGGCGCCCGCGCAGGGAGCCCCGGCGCGACAGCCAGTAGGAAACGGCCAGAAGTGGCAGGCCCAGGACGAGCGTCACCACATCGTTGGCCTGCATCTGGGCCGCCGAGCTCACCGTGTCCCAGGTATAAAGTCCGCGGCCGTTGATGACAATGGCCTCGCCACGGAAGTTCGTCAAGGCGTAGGGCTCACCGTCGGTCTGGTAGAACAGGCCGACTCCAGTGGCGATCAAAATCAGGACGGCGATCAGGGGCAACAGAACGTTCAGGGTTGACTGGTTTCTCACGTTGATCCTCCCGTAAAACGACCGCGATCGCTGGCAGGTGCGAGCGAGGTCGGGCGTGCGCCGCGCTCAGGTCGTTGGCCGGGTCTCTCGTCAAGGCGATCGGCTGAGGTCATGGCGACGGCCGCCGGAGAGTGGCGGTCAAGGCCATCAACGCGGCCATGAACTCCTCTGCCGGAAGCTGCTGCGACAGAAAGCCATGCACCCGGGGATCCTGAGCCGCAAGCCCGTCTTCCGGCCGGACACTCATGGCGACGATGGCCGTCTCCGGAAGGCAGCTACCTAGAGCTGTCAACAGCCGTTCCGGGTGCAGCCCGGGCAGGTTCCAGTCCAGCAGAATCACGTCTGGCGGCTGCCGGCACGCCCCGGCCAGCAAGGCTTCGACCGACGTGACGACGCCAGTCACGCGCAGTTCCGGCCGGTGCTGTAGCATCAACATCAGGGCATCCCGCACGTGTTTTTCTGCTTCCGCCAGGAACAGGGTTATCGCCCGGGCTTCGGTGTCCATACCATCAGTCTAGACGAACTCCACCCTGGCCACATCAGGTAGCCGGGGGGTTCGCGGGCTGTGCTTCTGGCGGGTCTGGCGCCTGGTCAACTGACCAGGCGCTTTTGTAGGGCGATCGCGACTGCCTCGGTTCGGCTGGCGGCTCCCAACTTCGACAGGATGCTGCTGACGTGGAACTTGGCCGTGGAAACGGAGATGACGAGCCTTTCGGCGATCTGCCGGTTGTTGACGCCTTCGACCATTAGCGCCAGCACCTCGCGTTCCCGCTCGGTCAGGCCCGCGTCGGGCTCCGCAGCCGGCGCGCGCGCCGCCTGGATCAACACGTGCGCAGCATCCGCGGACAGGGTCGGCTTGCCGGCCGCCGCGGCACGAATGGCGGTCGCCAGCTCCTCAGCTGAGACGTCCTTTAACAGGTAGCCAATCGCCCCGGCGCGCAACGCGCCCTGTATCCGCTCCTCTTCCTTGAAGCTGGTCAGGGCGATGACCTGGATGTCCGGGCAGGCTTCGCGGATCAACGCGGTGGCTGTGGCGCCGTCCATGCCAGGCATCGACAGGTCCATGAGCACCACGTCAGGGCCGGCCTGCCGGCAGCGCCGCACGGCCTGCTCGCCACTGGCGGCCTCGGCAACGAGCTCCAGATCCTCATAGACGGAGAGAAAGGCGCTCAGCCCGCTACGTACCATAGCGTGGTCGTCCACCAGCATCACGCGTATGGGTCGTTCCCTATTCATCCTCGTGCTCCTCGCCCGGACTGTGCCAGGCAACGGACAGGCGGGTACCGGTCCCTGGTCGGCTCTGAATGGCCAGGGCAGCGCCGATACCGGTGGCCCGCTCCCGCATGATGCCCAGGCCCAACCCCTGGCGATGAGGGGCCCGGGGCTCGAATCCAACGCCATCATCATGTATGAACAGCTCTGCCCGACCGGGCGCGCCGCGCAGGCGGACCGTAACGCGGGTCGCCGCGGCATGCTTCCCGATGTTGTTGAATGCTTCCTGCGCGATCCGGTAGAGACCCTCCTTGACCTCTAATGGCGGAGCGACCTGCCCCTCACGCTCATAGGCGACCGGCAAGCCCGTGCGCGCCACGAACGCGTTAACCTGGTGACCGATCAAATCGCCGAGATCGGAGTCGGCCAGGGCGGCGGGCCGGAGCTCGAGGAGGAGCGTCCGCATCTCCGAAAGGGCGCCGCGTGTCAGGCGTCGCAACTCCTGCAGGCGGCGGCGCCCCTCTGCCGGCTCTCGCTCCCAGATCATGGGCAACACCTCGGCGATCATGCCGGCAGAGAATAGCGTCTGCGTCACGGCGTCGTGCAGATCGCGCGCCAGGCGGTTGCGCTCTGCCGTCACCGCTACCTGTTCCGCCGTCGCAAATAGACGGGCGTTCTCCACGGCGACGCTCAGCTGCTCAGCGATCGACTGAAAGAGGGCCAGCTGCGCCGGCGTAAAGACGCTGCCCGTGGCGCCGATGATGATGAGCACGCCGATGAAAATGCCCCGGGCCTGCAGCAGCAACAGCGCGCCCGGCTCGTGCAGGCCCTGGTCCGGGTCGGGCGTCACAACCAGATTTTCCCCGCCGGCGACAACGGAGGCGCAAGCGCCCAGGATCTTGGCCAGGTCGTCCGGGGCCACGACCTGCGGCGGGCGCAGGGTGTGGGGATCCAACTGCCCGGTCTCCGGGTCCAGCAGTACCACGCCAGCGCGTGTGGCCCCGACCAGGCCCACCACCAGGTCCAGCGTGCGCTCCAGAGTCTCGCGCAGATCCAACGATTTGTGGGCCGCGGCCGAGACGTCCAGTAGCAGCTGCAGCTCTTGGGTGCGCTCGCCGACGCGCTGCTCCAGATTCCTCTGCAACTCCACCCGCTCCGTCACGTCGACGGCGACGTTCAGAATGCCGGCACGCTCGCCGTACTCGTTCAACGGGGCGAGCACGACATCCCAGTAGGTCACGATCCCGTCTGACTCCAGGCGGACGCTCTCTTCTCGGACCACTTCGCCGGCCAGCGCGCGCTCGAACAGCGGCAGAACCACGTCCTCGGTGCCGGGTAGATGGTCGAAGTAAGCGACGCCGGGCGCCAGCCGGGCTCCGGACCGGGGGGCATAACGTGCGGCGAACTCCCCCCAGGTTGGGTTAAAGCGCTGGATGCGTAGCTCCCGATCGAGGATGGCGATGCCCATGGGCATGCGCTCGAAGAGCAGGTCTGAGAGGGTATAGGGCCCCATCGAGCCAGGCCGCGTGCTCTCCCCGCCTGGCACGCCCGGGGTGTCCTGGGTGTCCATGCCTGACTATTGTAGCAGCATCTTCTGTCAGACAGGAACGTGCGCAGGAAGACCGAGGTGGGCGTTCGCCGCGGGGTCAGCAGGCGCTCTGACCTCGCGAAATAACCCATCCAGGGTATGACAATCGGACCATGATTCCGTTACACTGTGTCCAAGCGGACGTTCCCGTCAGCCTTTGCTGACGCAAGAAACGTGCGCGACCCAGCGAGAACATGGGGGATGGTTCCCAGTTCTGCCAATGGACGGCGCTGTCTGCGGTCAGGTCTTATCGGGACCAGTTGCGCCCTTGATTAACGCAAGGCGCGGCAGCGCCAAGGAGAGATCACGATGGAAACGGTGGCCACGAAGAGGTTTGAGTCTCGGGAGCAAGTCCTTGAAAGCCTGCAGGCGGAACGCGATCTGGCGGGTGCCGATATGAGCGGCCTGGACTTGTCCGGCATCAAGCTGATGGGTCTGAGTCTGAAAGGGGCCAATCTGCATGACGCCAATCTGGCCCACGCGACACTGGCCTTTGCCGACATGGCGGACGTAGACTTGTCAAACGCTCACCTTGAGCATGCACGTATCGGCGGTGCGAGCCTGCGCAATGCCAATCTGCGCGGCGCCAACCTGGTTGCGGCCCGCGTGGCGGCCGTTGATATGCACGACGCCGATCTGACCGGTGCTGACCTGACGAACAGTCGCCTCATTGCGGTCGACGTCTCTGGGGCCGACTTCACTGATGCCCGGACCACTGACGCCACCATGCTGGTCGACTGGAAGGGCGCCAGAGTGCCACCCACTGACCTACCGGAAGAGGTCGCGCCGCCATCCTGGCTGCCGGCACTCTTGCTGGGCATCGTGGGCCTGGTCGTAATTCTCGTCCTGCGGCGGCGTAGGCAACACGCGGCCTGACACGGCGCCTTGTACCCGCCAGGATTGCACTGCCGGCAGGGATCGACCAGGGTAGGGTGTGGCGGGGACGTGTGATCGGCGCAGCTCAGGGAGAAAGACATGAAGAAGTTTCTGATCCTCCATTACGGTTTCGAGACCCCCACGCCTGAGGTAATGGACCCCTGGAACCTGTGGTTCGCGTCGATCGCCGACCGACAGGTCGAGCGCGGGCACTTCCCTCGGGGGTGGGAGTTCTCGGCGGCGGGAGCCCGGGAGCTCCCGTTTTCGGCGGACTCTATCACCGGCTACACGATCATCAAGGCCGAGGACCTTGACGAGGCTGCCCGGATCGCCGAGGCCTGCCCGTTCGTTGCCGGAACCAGAGTCTACGAAATCCGGAGCTAGGCACTCCTCCCTGGCGTCCTTTGCATAGTCCTGCAGGGCGCATGGCGACGAAACCGAGCTGTCTGAAGCTGAATGCAGCCAATGCCGGCAGGCGCGGAGCTGCAGCAACCAGGAGCACGCCGTATCGAACACGCCACACACGACGAAACCGATCTCGAAGAAGGCCTCGGCGCAGTCGCCGTGGTCGTGTCCCGCTTGGCCAGTTCGTTGCTCCGTTCCTGGTATCAGCGCTGGGGCGCGGCCGGCGACGAGCTGGCCATGTCGCTTCCTGGCGACGAGCGGGTCCCGATTCCATGCTCACGTCCAGGCGGGCCATATCCATTCAGGCGTCCCCGACGCCGTCATACCGATACGCGGCATGTCGGCTCAAGCGCCGCGCACACGGTTGAGGACGCACTGGAGGCCTGCCGGCATCCTGATGCGCTCGTCTGGCCGGACGTCTCCGCCCCTTTCCGCTGGACGCTGGCCGAGATCCGCGACATCCTACTGCTCAGTCTAGGCCGGCGCCAAAACTCCCCACCGCTGCGTTCCCCGCGACGGGTTGTCCTGCGCAGTAGGACTTTTCGGCCTGGCACCATCGCTCCTCCGGAGCCGCCTGCCGGACTGAATTAACCCGCCGGGCCCGATCCCCTCAAGGCTCACGGACGACGAGCACGTGACTCAAGGCTGCCAGGAGCCACGTGCTCGCCGGCCGGAGACTCGTTCCCTAGATCGGCGGAGCGAACTGCACGTCGCCCCGGTAATGGTCGGTTCCCCGTGTCCATGTGCAGAAAATGGTAGGGATGCCCTGAGCGGGCAGCTCGAACTGCAACACCCACTCGCCGTCCACTTCCAGCTCGACACGCGACGGTCCTGGAGAGACCAGGGTTTCGTCCGGGTCAAACCAGGGGGACAGGCCAACGGTTAGCAAGGTCGCGTAGTCATGATTGGATCCGGTGCAATCGACATCGGTGATTGCGCCCAAGTTGGGGTTGCGTGCCCCCGGGTCGGCCGTGACCGTACCAGCACCGACCATGAGAGCGACGACCAACAAGACCAGTCCAAGCCACTTCATGAAACACCTCCGTTTTCGCATGCTCTCCATGCGGCCGACGCCAGTCGGCCGCTGCCTCGGTTCCGTCGACCCTTTCTGTCTCTCACATCATTCCTCCTAAGCCCGCGTCCTGGGGCTGCTTCGATCGGGCTGCCCCTCGGGCGCCGATCCTGGCGGTAGGTCCGCCGAAGGCGTCCACAACCCTGCTTGCGTCTGCAATTGATCGTACTCAAGCCCCGTCCCGAGATCGTTACGATACGGTGGAAGGCCGCCAGCTCATGAGCCGCGGACCCCATGCCAATCGGCCGCGGCAACCCCCTTTTCGCCGTCGTTCGTGGCGCAAACAGAGCGCTGCTTTGCAGCGATTGGAAACGGACGCGTATCAACAGCGTGCGGTCGTGGCATTCCGGCCGTTAAGGGCCCAGGCACTGTTTCGCGCGGCCATCGTCCGTGCCGGCGTTCTGCGCAGTAGGAGGGCTGGACTACGCGGCTTTGGAGCCTGGCCTGGCTGGCACTCTGCCAATCGGCAAGCCACATGACATCAACTATCGCTGGCTACGCCAATCGGCGCCGCAGTTCAAAGCTATGTCGATCAGGGTCGCAAGTGGGGCAACAGGGTCATCCTGGCAAAGCGAGGCAACGGCCGCCTCTTGTGAAGCACGTCCCAATGTTGACTTCGCTTATTCTGGCCGCTACCCTTTGCTAAGGGCGTCGCGCTCGCCAGTTGCTTGCTTCCATTCCTGGCTGCCCGGTTCGTAGCGGAATACGCCATAGCCCAAGGTCGGCACGGTTGCGCCTGACATCGCGCCTGTGCCGGCAGCAGCCCTGTTGCGGCCGTTCGCGGCCCAAGGAGAGATCGAGTTGATTTTCCACGTGACAACCGCTGTCGCCCGGCCCGGTACGTTGCCTTTGATGATGGATTGGTCCCAACGCGTGACGGCGATGATTCGCGAGAATTTCGGCCAGGAGATCACGGTCTTGCGCAATGTCGCCGGCTCCGGGGACGAATGGCACTTCATGACCACGCACGACTCTCTGGCGGACCTGGAAGCCTATGTAGATGCCGTTTCGGGCGACGAACAGTTCCACGGTCTGGCGGCGGAAGCCACCCAAAACGAGCTGTGGAGCACGACGCGCACAAGCATCTACCGCACCGCGTTCTAGGGCGCCTTCAGCGCCTGCCTTCCGGGATGCGGGCCCGTCGTTCAGGCCGGTGCCCGCAGCGGCCGGGCCAACGCCGCCGGCACCGAACCGTACTGCACGGCGCTTCGCCCGGAGGGCGATCGACGAAACGCGACACGCAGCGACTCCCGCGTGTGCGCCGGTCATTCCGCCGGCTCGCCGGCCGACCGGATTGAAGCCCCATCGTCGTGGAACCGATTGCCGGGTCTCCTTGCCTGGCGGTAGCAACGGTCAAGGGCCGTGCTTCGTATTGGTCAGCATCCTGATTCCACTCGCAAGGTTCCTGATGAGAGCATTTGTCTTCCACCGCTATGGGCCGCCGGAGTCGCTCGAGCTTGGCGAGATGGAGAAGCCTGTTCCTGGGGATAAGGAGATTCTTGTCCGGGTCCACGCGGCCTCGGTCAATCCCCTTGACTACCACACAATGGTCGGCCGGCCCGTGATCGGCCGGGTCGCCACCGGCATACCCCGCCCGCGACACACGCGCCCCGGCGTCGACCTGGCCGGCGTGGTCGAGGCGGTCGGCCAGGAGATCACGGGTGTTCGGCCTGGGGACGAGGTCTTCGGCG
>JBFGLK010000020.1:0-14242 GCA_041576195.1 Promineifilaceae bacterium (SeqCode) | reverse complement strand
CTTCTTCGGCAAAGCGGATAAGCTGGCCCATGGCCGTCGCCAGGACGACCTCGTCGTCCCCGGAAGTGAGCCGGGCCCAGCCCAGCGCATCCTCGTCGCCGACGTTGTGGACCGAGAAGGTGCCCGCCACGACACCGGGCAGGTCGTCGAGACGGATGCGCTTCACCACGCCGGCGAGAGTGGCCAGGAAGAGATAACCGGTCGCTTCAAGCGGCCGTACAAGGGCTGCCACCACGTGCTGGCGCCGGCTGAAGGCGGTCAGCTCGGCCCAATGGGTGCCGGCGCCTAACTCGCGTGCTTGCGGCAGCTGGTGCACCGGCAAGCTGACCGCCTGCCCGTCCGCCGCGAACAGGTAGAGGATGTCCTGGGTATTCGCTTCCAGGAGGGCCAGCGGCTGTTCCGTCGGTTTGACGGGCACCGGCGCCATCTCCGGCGACGAGGTGCGCGCGATGGTGCCCTGCTCCCCAATCATGACCCAGACTTCCTGGTCGGGCAAGAGGTCGGTGGCCGTCAGCACCCGTGTCTGGCTGGCGTCCACGATCTGGCTGCGGCGCACGTCGCCATACTTTTCGCGGATGGCGGTCAGCTCTTCGCCCACACGCGCCCGCAGCAAATCGGGCCGGGCCAGAAGTCGCTTGAGATAGCGGATCTTCTCCTGCTTCTCCTTGTACTCTTCCTGGAGCCTCCGGCGCTCGAGGCCGGTCAGGCGGCGCATCGGCATGTCGAGAATGGCCTGGGCCTGCTCTGAGGTTAGCTTGAAGCGCTGCCGCAGGTTGTTGCGCGCCGTCTCAACGGTCCGGGACTTGCGAATCGTCGCCACGACCTCATCCAGATTGTCAAGCGCGATCAAAAGGCCTTCAAGGATGTGCGCCCGTTCCTGAGCCTTCATCAGGTCGAATTCGCTGCGCCGGCGCACGATCTCCAGGCGGTGGTCGAGGTAGACGCGCAGAGCGTTCTTCAGCGTGAGGACGCGCGGCTCGCCGTTGACCAGGGCCACCATGATGATGCTGAAGGTGCTCTCCAGCGGCGTGTGCCGGAAGAGCTGCGTCAGGACGTCCTCCGGCTCGACGTTGCGTGTCGTTTCCAGGATGATGCGCGTCCCATTGCGATCAGACTCGTCACGCAAATCGGTCAACCCCTCGATACGGCCTTCGCGGTGCAGGTCCGCGATCCGGCTCAACAGGTTGGTCTTGTTGGTCTGGTAGGGCAGCTCCGTGATCACGATGCGCGACTTGTTGCGCTCCATCTGCTCGACATGGACCTTGGCCCGCACGGTGATGCGCCCTTTGCCCGTGGCGTAGGCGTTGGCCAGGGCGTCGACCTCGCCGTCGCCCTTGGAGCGGTAGCGATAGACCACCGCGCCTGTGGGGAAGTCGGGTCCGCTGATGTGCTTCATCAAGTCTTCGACCGTGATGCCTTCAAAATGCTCCCAGCGGTCCAGCATGTAGGACAGGGCGTCTACCACTTCGCGCAGGTTGTGGGGCGGGATGCTCGTGGAAAGGCCGACGGCGATACCCGAGCCGCCATTGACGAGAAGGTTCGGCAGGGCGGCGGGCAGCACAACGGGCTCTTGCAGTGAGTCGTCGAAGTTGGCGCTGAAGTCGACCGTCTCGCGATCGATGTCGACGAGCAGGTCCAGGCCCATGTCGGAGAGGCGGGCCTCAGTATAGCGCATGGCCGCGGCGGCATCGCCGTCGATCGAGCCGAAGTTACCCTGGCCGTCGACGAGGGGGTAGCGCATGGAGAAGTCTTGAGCCATGCGCACCATGGCGTCGTAGACGGCGGCGTCGCTGTGCGGATGGTATTTGCCCAGCACCTCGCCGACGACACGGGCCGCTTTCCGGTGCGCCCGGCTTGGCAGTAGGCCCATGTCGTACATGGCGTAGAGAATGCGGCGCTGAACCGGCTTAAGGCCGTCCCGGGCGTCAGGCAGGGCCCTCGCCACGATGACGCTCATCGCGTAGCTGAGATACGACTGGCGCATCTCGTCGTCGATGTCTATCTGTTTGACTAGACCGATTTCCATGTTTCTGCCGCTTACTCGGGTCAGGCTACCCTACCGAACGAGCTCCAAGGCGACCTGGCGTTGTTCCCCGCCGAATATAGAAGGTCCGTCTGCTGATGTCAACAAGAGGAAGTGGGCGTGATTGCCTGTGGAACGAGCGCGCCGCCGGCGGCTACAGCGTGGCCTACCAGTCGTCTTCTTCGAGCTCGAGGAAGACGTCGTCCCCGTCGACGAAGACGGGAAAGGTGGGCACCGGCTCGGTTGCCGGCATCGACAGGGCGGCGCCGCTCCGCAGGTCGAAGCGGGCACCGTGGCGGGGGCAGGTGATCTCGCAGCCTTCCAGCTCCCCTTCCGCCACCGGGCCGCCGTCATGCGTACAGACGTCGACTATGCAATAGAGCGCCCCGCCCACATTGAAGATGGCGACCGTGTCGTACGCCAGCTCGACTAGCTTGCGCGATCCGGGGGGAATCTCCGCCAGGCTGGCCACCCGCACCCGCTCAGCCATCTTCGCCCTCTCCGCCGCGCCGCAACCTGTCCGGATCCGGCAGGCCGTAGGCGCCAGCCTTGAGCACCTTCAACGAGAGGAGAGCGCACTTGACGCGTGCCATGCTTAGCGGCACGCCGACCAACTCCAGTAGGCGCTCCTTGGGGAAGCCGCGTACCTCCTCCAGTGTCATTCCCTTGATCTCGTCGGTTAGCAGCGAGGCCGACGCCTGGCTGATAGCACAGCCTTCGCCACTCCAACACACGTCGGCCACGCGACCTTGCTCGTCAAGACGTACGTCAATGCGCACCACATCGCCACAGAGGGGATTGTCCTCTTCATAGGAGAAGTCGGCGTCGTCTAGCATCCCAAAGTTGAGGGGATGTTCGTAAAGGTCGATGATCTGCTCGCGATAGATGTCCATGGCTCACGCTCACAGGCGGAAGACGGCCCTGGCGCTGTGGATGCCGCGCACCAGGGCATCCACTTCATCCGGGGTGGAGTACAGGTAAAAGCTGGCCCGCGCGGAGGCAGAGAGGCCCAGCTTCTGGTGGAGCGGCATGGCACAGTGGTGGCCGGCACGAATGGCGACCCCATCGTGGTCCAGGATCTGCGCCAGATCGTGCGGGTGCACGCCGTGCAGGGTGAAGGTGGCCACGCCGCCCTTGTGGGACGCCGGCGGTCCGAGCAAGGTCAGCCCGTCGATCTCGCTCAGCGCTTCCAGGGCGTAGTTGGTGACGAACTGCTCATGGGCGAGGATGGCCGACATGCCAACGGCCTCCAGGAAGCGAACGGCCGCGCCCAGCCCAACGCCCTCGGCGATGCTGGGTGTGCCAGCCTCGAACTTCCAGGGCAGCTCATTCCACGTCGAGCCGTCGAAGGTGACCCGCCGGATCATGTCACCTCCACCCAGGAAAGGCGGCATCGCTTCCAGCAGCGCTCGCCGGCCATAGAGCACGCCAATGCCAGTTGGGCCGCACATCTTGTGGGCGGAGAAGGCCAGGAAGTCGCAATCGAGTTCCTCCACGTCCACGGGAAGGTGCGGGACGCTCTGGGCGGCATCGACGACGCTGATAGCGCCGACGGCGCGGGCCATGCGCACCAGTTCGGCGGTGGGATTGATCGTGCCAAAGACGTTCGAGACGGCGGTGAAGGCGAAGATGCGCGTGCGCTCGGTCAGCAATGCCGGCAGCGCCGACAGGTCGAGCGTCCCTTGAGGCGTAAACGGGAGCCAGCGCACATGCGCCCCGGTGGCCTCGGCCAGTAGCTGCCAGGGCACGATGTTGGAGTGATGCTCCATCTCCGTCAGCAAGATCTCGTCGCCCGGCCGCAGATTGGCCCGCCCCCAGCTCTGGGCGACCAGGTTGATCGACTCGGTCGTGTTCCGGGTGAAGATGACCTGCGCCGGATGGGGCGCGTTGATGAAGCGGGCGACGTCGGCGCGCGCCCCTTCGTAGGCCGCGGTCGCCTCTTCGCTCAGATGGTGGATGCCGCGATGGACGTTGGCATTGGTTTGCCGGTAGTAGGCGTCCATGGCCTGGAGGACCGCCCGCGGCTTCTGCGACGTGGCCGCGCTGTCGAGGTACGTGAGCGACACGCCCGGTCGGATTTCGTCGTGCAGGATGGGGAATTCGGCGCGAATCCGGTTGACGTCAAACATGAATGGCGCCCTCACGCCGTCGGGCGTCAACGGCCCGGCAAAGAGTCGTGCTAGAAAAGAGGGGCCCAGCCCCGCCGCGCCCCTCTACGGAATCTTACCCTCAAGCGGACCCGGCGACCGGCTTTTCGATGGGCACACCCACCAGGTTGCCCCACTCAGTCCAGGAGCCGTCGTAGTTGCGCACAGAAGGATACCCTAGCAGGTAGGTAAGGACAAACCAGGTGTGCGAGCTGCGCTCGCCAATCCGGCAGTAGGCGATGACGTTCTGGTCTGGAGAAAGCCCCTTCTCTTCCTCGTAGATGGCGCGTAGGGCGTCCGCGGACTTGAACGTCCCATCCTCGTTCGCCGCGCGACTCCAGGGGATGTTGCGCGCGCCCTTGATGTGACCGCCACGCAAGGCCCCTTCCTGGGGAGAGCCGGGCATGTGCAGCAGCTCGCCGCTGAACTCCTGCGGGCTGCGGACGTCGACCAGGGGCCCATTCGCCCCTATGTGGCTCAGCACGTCGTCGCGAAACGCGCGGATCTTGTAGTCCGCTCGCTGTTGCGGCCGGTAGCTTGACCGTGGGAACGACGGTGTGTCCTTGGTAAGCGGACGGCCCTCGGCAATCCACTTCTGTCGACCACCGTCCATGAGGCGGCAATGTTTGTGTCCAAACAGGCTGAAGACCCAGAATGCATAGGCCGCCCACCAGTTGCTCTTGTCACCATAGAAGACGACGATGGTATCGTCGCCAATGCCGTTGGCTTCCATCAGGCTGGCAAAGCGCGCCTCATCGAGGTAGTCGCGGCGAATGGGGTCGTTCAGGTCCGATATCCAGTCAATGTGCACGGCATTCTGAATGTGGCCGGTGCCGTATAGCAGCACGTCCTCGTTCGACTCCACCAGGCGAATACGATCCGCGTTGGCCAGGTTCTCGGCCACCCACGCCGTGCTGACGAGCACCTCGGGTTGGGCATATCCTCGATCCATGTCTCTCTCCTCATGAGTTGTTCCGGCCGCCAGACGACCGGGCGAAAAAAAGAAAGGGGCGCCGGCTCAAGGCCGCGCCCCCCGTTGTTGCGCTGGCTCGAACTAGCCGAGCTTCTCCAGCACGCGACTGGCGATCCGCTGGCGCACCCCGTCGATGGGAATGCGCTGCATGACCGGGTCGAAGAAGCCTTCGACGACCATTTGCTCCGCGACATGCCGCATGATGCCCCGGCTCATGAGGTAGAAGATGTGCTCTTCGTCCAGGCGCCCCACGGTTGAGGCGTGCGTACAGCGCACGTCGTCCGCCTCGATCTCGAGACCGGGAATCGAGTCGGCACGTGCCTCGCGGTCCAGGACCAGGTTGCGATTGGCCTGGAACCCGTCGGTGCGCTGCGAGTCTGGCAGGGCCTTGATCATGCCCTGCCAGACGGAGCGGGAACGGCCCTTGAGCGCACCCTTGTATAACAGGTCGCTGGTCGTGTCCGGCGCGTTGTGGTTCTGTTGCGTGTCCAGGTCGAAGTGCTGGCGGCGGTTGGCGAAGAAAAGGCCAGACATGCGCGCCCAGGCACCGCGACCGTCAAGCTCCACGGACTGAAATGACTTGGTTAGCCGGGTGCCCATCGCGCTGATGACCCAGTCGAGTCGGGCGTCTCGGCCGACGCGGCCGCGCTCGTGCGTGAACTGCCATACGCCCTGGTCGAAGTCCTGAAGCGAGACGTAGACGAGATTCGCGCCGTCGCGGACCAGAAGCTCGACGGCGCCGTTGTGCAGGGCGGCCCCGTCGCTGCGGGCTGAGGCGTACTCGTCGATGAGCACCGCCTCGGCGCCCTCCTCGAGCACGACAAGCGTGTGGGAGAACGTGCGACCCTGGCTAGACCAGAGCGCGTTGTGCAAGGGCGCCGCCGCGGCAACGTGGCGCGGCACGTAGAGGAAAGTTCCGCCGCGCCAGAAGGCGGCATGGAGGGCGGCGAACTTCCCTTCTTCAGGACGAACGGCCTCGGTCATGAAGTGCCGCTGCGCCAGATCGGGGTGCTCGCGCACGGCCTCGTGCATGTCGCAGAAGATGACCCCCTGCTGGCGCAGTGCGGCGCTCAGCTCATACTTGACGGTGACACCATCGACTTCCAGGATGACGCCGCCGGCGCGGTCTTCGGTGAGCTGCTCACCGAGATATGCCGGCACAACCGTCTCCTCCGACGCCCCGTTGATCGCCGGCCCGATCTCGTCGAGCTTGAGGCGACGGATGTCGGTCCGGCGCCAGGCCTCGTCCTTCGTCGTGGGCATCGGGAACTCCTCGTAGAGCTCCCAGGCGCGGAGGCGAAAGGCGCGCATCCACGCGGGTTCGTTCAGAAAGGCCGAGAGCGCCTCGACCGCTTCGCGTCCAAAGGTCGTCATGTGCGTTGTCTCAGCCAATGGAACCTTCCATCTGTAGCTGGATGAGGCGATTCATCTCGATGGCGTACTCCATCGGCAATTCCTTGACGAGCGGCTCGATGAAGCCGTTGACGATCATCGTATTGGCCATCTCTTCGCTGATACCCCGGGTCATGAGGTAGAACAGCTGTTCCTCGCCGACCTTGCTGACGGAAGCCTCGTGGCCCACGGTCACGTCCTGCTCGTCGATTTCGATGTATGGATAGGTGTCCGAGCGGCTCTTGTCATCGAGCAGCAGGGCGTCGCAGACCACGTTGGAGCGACACTGGTCCGCCCCTTCCTGGATCTTGAGCAGGCCGCGATAGGAGGCGCGACCGCCGTCCTTACTGATTGACTTGGAGATGATGCGGCTGGTGGTCCGAGGCGCCACGTGGACGACCTTACCGCCGGCGTCCTGGTGCTGGCCCTTGCCGGCAAAGGCGATGGAGAGGATCTCACCGTGGGCGCCCGGCCCGGTTAGATAGACCGCCGGGTATTTCATGGTCACCTTGGAGCCAAGATTGCCGTCCACCCACTCCATCGTGGCGTTTTCCTGCGCCACGGCCCGCTTGGTCACCAGGTTGTAAACGTTATTCGACCAGTTCTGAATGGTCGTGTAACGGCAGCGACCGCCTTTGCGCACCACGATCTCCACGACCGCCGAATGCAGCGAGTCTGAGCTGTAGATCGGCGCGGTGCACCCCTCGACGTAGTGGACGTAGGCCCCCTCGTCGACAATGATAAGCGTGCGCTCGAACTGGCCCACGTTCTTGGCGTTGATGCGGAAATACGCCTGCAAAGGCATGTCCACCTGCACGCCAGGCGGCACGTAGATGAAGCTGCCACCCGACCACACGGACGTGTTCAGCGCGGCGAACTTGTTGTCGTTGTGCGGAATGACCGTGGCGAAGTACTCGCGCACCAACTCCGGATGCTGGCGCAAGGCGTCGTCCATGCCCAGGAAGACGACACCTTTGTCTTCCAGTTCCTTCTTAATGTTGTGATAGACAACTTCCGATTCATACTGGGCGGCGACGCCCGAGAGGAACTTCTGCTCGGCCTCGGGGATGCCTAGCTTGTTGAACGTGTCCTTAATGTAACCGGGCACGTCCTCCCAGTCATCGCCCTGCCGTTCGGCGGGCTTGATGTAATAGTAGATGTTGTCAAAATCGATGCCGGAAAGGTCTGCGCCCCAGGTGGGCATCGGCCGCTCAAGGAAGTGTTGGTACGCCTTCAGGCGAATATCCAGCATCCATTCGGGTTCCTCCTTCATGGCGGACATCGCCCGAATGACCTGCTCGTTGAGCCCCTTCTCCGCCTTGAAAACGTAGTCCTCGGCATCGGAGAAGCCGTACTTGGTGGCGTAGTCCTGATTGACAGTGCGAATGACCTCGTCTTCGCTCAGTTCCACATCCGTGGGTGTAGCCATGTTGGTCTCCTCGTCTCGTCTGCTAGCGAACCGGCGCCGGCGTGGCAGCCGCTTGCCTACGCGGCTTGCTGATTGGCGCCATGCTTCTCACGGACCCAGTCGTAGCCGCGCTCTTCGAGCTGTAGGGCCAAGTCAGGGCCGCCGCTCTCAACGATGCGACCGCCGACGAGCACGTGCACGTGGTCCGGCTGGATGTAGTTCAGAATCCGTTGATAATGGGTGATGATGAGAATGCCCATATTCAGGCGCTTGCTCAGGCGAGTCGTGCCGTCCGCCACAATCCGCACGGCGTCAATGTCCAGGCCAGAATCGGTCTCGTCCATGATCGCAATGCGCGGCTCAAGCGTCGCCATCTGTAGGATCTCCGCCCGCTTCTTCTCGCCTCCCGAGAAGCCCTCGTTCAAGTAGCGTCCGGCGAACTTATGATCGAGTTCGACCAGATCCATGCGCTCCTTCAACAGGCGCCGAAAGGCCGGAATGGATATACCCGGGTCGTCCGGGTTCTCCGCCCGCCGCCGGGCGTTGATCGCCTGACGCAGGAAGTTCGCCACGGTGACTCCCGGTACAGCCACCGGGTATTGAAAGGCGAGGAAGAGCCCCGCCCGTGACCGTTCGTCCGGCTCCATCTCCAATACATCCTGGCCGTCAAAGATGATTTGGCCCGCCGTGGGCTCGTAAAACGGATGGCCCGCCAGCGTGTAGGCCAGCGTGCTCTTGCCCGAGCCGTTTGGTCCCATGAGCGCGTGCGTCTCGCCCTGCCGAACAAGCAAGTTGATACCCTTGAGGATGGGCTGTCCGTCGACGCTCACGTGTAGATTTTTGATCTCCAGCGCTGAACTCATCTGAAGTGGATTCTCCTATCACCTTCTGCGGGCGCTACGACCGCCACGGCGGCCCGTAGACCCGTCCATCTCGGCGGTGCCCGAACCACGCACCAGCGCCTCGGGCGACTGCACATTCACGGTGCCAAGTATAGCACGCTCACCGGCAAGCGTCAATAAATATGATATTTATGATATAAATAGCATAAATTGACATTTCGGCCCCCTGCGGCTATAATGAGCGGGTATGATCCGAGGAATTGTAACGTGAAGAGTTCTCCAGGCAACCGGAAGCAGACGACGCGCGACCTCATTCTGGAGGAGCTAAAGGCGACCCACCAGGCGACGGTGGACGAGTTGGCGGTGGCCGCCGACGTGTCGCCCGTGACCGTACGGCACCACCTCAATAGCCTTCAGGCCGAGGGTTTGCTCGTATCGCGCAGCGTCCGGCGAAAGGTGGGTCGGCCGCACTACGTCTATAGCCTTTCCGAAGATGGGCATGAGCTCTTCCCCCAGAAGTACGCTCGCCTCAGCAGCCGCCTCTTGACGGAGCTCAAAGACCGCTTCCCCGCCGATATGGTGTCGGAGTTGTTCAGGGGCGTCGTCCAAGGCATCCTGGACGAGCACCAGGCGGCCATTGCCGGTCTGTCGTTCTCCGACCGGCTGGACTACGCGGTGGCGCTGTTGGCCGAGGAAGGGTTTCTGGCCCGCTGGGAAGAAAGCGATGGCGTCGTGCGCCTGATCGAATACAGCTGCCCGTACATATCTGTCGGCCAGCAGCACGCAGAGATCTGCACATTTGATCGCGCCCTGGTGCGGGCCGTCGTAGGCGCGGACATGGAGCAAGAGAGCTGTATGCTCCAGGGCGATCCGTGCTGCCAG
Source organism: Promineifilaceae bacterium (SeqCode) (assembly GCA_041576195.1). Lineage (GTDB taxonomy): Bacteria > Chloroflexota > Anaerolineae > Promineifilales > Promineifilaceae > JAGVTM01. The sequence continues at coordinate 4,575 of JBFGLK010000020.1, read as the reverse complement.
TTCACGCTGCTCAGGCCCGACGCTATCGAGACCCGCTAGGCGAGCTTCGCTGACGCCCCATTCCAGAGAATGGTGGGAGCGTCTCACAAGTGGGTGTGCCGGCAACCAACCGGGGTGCCGGCACCAGTAAACGAGGGAAACATGATTGCCAGCCGAGAAGAAGAAGTCCTGGAAGCCTTACGCTCGGTCATTGACCCGGAAATCGGCCTCAACGTCGTCGAGCTCGGCTTGATTCGCGGTATGGCCTTTGACGAGGACGGCGGGCTCAAAATCACCATGATCTTGACGACGCCCTTCTGTCCCTACGGCCCCCAGATCATCCAGCAGGTGCGCCAGATTGCCAACGCGGTCGTGGGCGGCGGCACCGAGGTTGAGATCGGAACGGAGCTCTGGGACCCTTCGATGATGGAAGAAGGGGCCGGCGGCGATTGGGGCCTCTTCTAGGCCGGCACCCTGCGGCGTCCTTTGACCCCGCGACCACCCCTTCCCTGGCCCTCATCTGAGGGTCTTTTTTTGGTTTACCCTCTATGAGCGCCGCCGACTCCCTACATTGCCTTCATGACGACGCCCGTACCGCCCTGACCGAACGGCTGCGCGACTGGGGCTTCTCTGGCTACCACGCCGATCAGCTCTGGTCTGTGCTCTATCGGCAGCGGGCAGCCGACTGGGCTGCCCTGGGCGACCTGCGGTCAGACCTGCTCGATCGCCTGCGGCGAGAAACGACCCTTTTCCAGCCGCGCACCGCGCTCGCCATCACAAGCAAGGATGGCCACACGCAGAAGTACCTCTTGGAAATGGCAGACGGCGAGCGCGTCGAGTCTGTCCTCATGCGCTACCGCGATCGCTTGACGGCATGCATCAGCACTCAGGTGGGCTGCGCGATGGGGTGCGTCTTCTGCGCGACGGGACAGATGGGCTTCCGCCGGCACCTATCGCCCGGCGAAATCGTGGGCCAGGTCCTCCATCTGCAGCGCGACCTCGGGCCGGCGCGCCAAGGCCGCTTGCGCAACGTCGTCTTTATGGGCATGGGCGAGCCGCTCCATAACTATGAGGCCACGATGACGGCCGTCGCCATTCTTACGGACCCAAAGGGCCTGGCCTTTGCCCCGCGTCACGTGACGCTAAGTACCGTGGGCATCCCCGCTGCCATTCGCCGCCTGGCGGACGAGGGCCGCGCCATCCAGCTGGCCGTCAGCCTCCACGCCGCCAGCGACGCCGAGCGCGCCGCCCTGGTGCCCCCGGCCAGGCGCTGGCCGCTCGACGACCTGCTGGACGCCTGCTGCTACTACATCGAGCGTCTTGGTCGGCGCGTCTTCTTCGAATGGGCTTTGATCGCCGGTCAGAATGACTCACCTGACCACGCCCGGCGCGTCGGCCGGCTTCTCCGCGGGCTGAACGCGCACCTGAATGTGATCCCGCTCAATCCCACCACCGGCTACGCCGGCTTGCCGAGCGGCCGGGAAGACATCCGCCAGTTCCAGGCGATCGTGGCCGAGTATGGCGTGCCCAGCACCGTGCGCCAGCGGCGGGGTCTGGACATCGGCGCCGGCTGCGGCCAGCTCCGCGTGCAGGACGATGACCGCCGGACTAAGGTGATGGAGTCCCGCGCCGACGCCTAGCGCAGGACGACCTGGGTCCAGGCCTCGATCCATTCCCCACGGCGGGCATCGATCGTGGCCGGATCCAGGGTGACCGGCTCCGCGGGCGCGCTGGCGTGCGCTACGAAGACCTCTGGAAGCGGCGCTCCCGCCAGTGCCGGGAAGACGAACATGTTCAGGGGGATGTCGGCCTGAAAGGCCGGGCTGAGCATGAAGTCAATGAACGCCTCGGCCAGAGCCCGTTGTTGGGTACCGCGCAGAATGCCGGCAAACTCCACCTGCCGAAAGCAAGTGCCGGGTGAGGTTACGCTGGCCGTGAACGCCTCGCTCAACTCGCCGAAGAAGACCTCGGCCGCCGGACTGGTGGCATAGGAGACCACGATCGGCCGGTCGCCGTCACTTGCCGCCGAGAATGCGCCGTAATAGGCTTCTTCCCAGCCGCTCGTGACAAGCACTTCATTCGCCCGCAAGCGCTGCCAATAGTCAAGGTAGTTGTCCTCGCCAAACGTGGCCACCGTGACCAACAAAAACGCCAACCCTGGGCTTGACGTCGCCGGGTTCTCCACGACGGTCAGACCGCGATAGGTCGGCTCGGTCAGGTCCGCCAGTGTGACCGGCGGAGATATCCGTTGCGCCCTGAACCAGCCAATATCATAGTTCAAACAGACGTCACCGTAGTCGATTGGCGTCAGCCGGCCGGACGGGTCCAGGTCGAGCGCCGAGATCACGCCTGCCAGGGCGGGCGAGCGATATCGCTCGAGAATGTCCGCGGACAGGGCCCGCCCCATGAACGTGTTGTCCACGCCAAAGATGACGTCGGCCAACGGCGTGTCGCCTGCCAAAATCGCCTGGTTGAGCATCCGGCCGGTGTCGCCTGCCGGCAGCAGCTCAACCGTGACCCCGTGCTCGGCTTCAAAGGTCGCCAATACCGACTCGCTAATGTTGAAGCTATCATGTGTCAGCACGGTCAACGTCGACCGCGTATCCGGCCGGCAACTGGCCGCCAGCAACACCCCAAGTATGGACAGAATCCACGCTATTTGCCGCATTATCATCATCCTTTCCGCGCCGTTCGCGCGTCGTCTTGCCGCTCTGGTTTCGCCCGCTGCTTCGTGTGTATGCAGAGAAGTACGCCCCCGGAGACGATCACGCTGGCTCGGCGCTCCGTCATCCGATTACTGACGCCGCGCGCCGGTCCGAACGACAACGTCTCTCCGATGAGGGGCCAGGCCAATCCGGCCGTTCGCTCGATGCGGGCCGGCCCCCCGACCGGCAGGAGCGATACGAGGTCGCCTGGCTGCCCATGCAACGTTTCCTCGCCCCGGAGGAGCCACGCCTCCTGGTCCGGCTCAACCAGGCGCACGTCTCGCCCTGCTACGACCGGGTGCGCGAGGAGGAAGACGTTGGCAAGGAGCTGGTCTAGCCGTCCACCCAGGGCAGCGGCCACGCGGACGGGCCTCGCGGACGGGCCACGCTCGATGGCGTAAATCAGCGCGAGCTCCAGGTCGGTCTCGTCCTTGTCCGCCGGATGGGTCACGACGGCGAGGCCCTCGCCCTCGATCGCCGGCCTCGCCGCTGCCGGCAACGAGTCCATGTCGCCGACGACCACATCGGGGTAGCAGCCGCACGCCAGGAGGTGCGCCATGCCGCCGTTGGCGGCGATCACGAGATCCGCGGCCTCGCACTGCGTCGCCAGCCAGCGCCTGGCGCGCTGGCCGCCTAATTCGCCATTGGCGACGATAAGGATCACCGTTCGTTCTCCTTACACGAAAAAGCCACCCGACGTAGGTGGCTGGTGTGGCGGTGCATCCCTACGCCGGTATGATCCGGATCAGGTGTGCAGGTCGGCGGCGCGCTTAGCCGCCCTCTCAGCCGGGTTCGCCCCGGCTCCCTGTGCCCAACAAAGGCAGACTGTCACCCCGTATTATGGCCCACTTCCCCATACCCGCAAGTTGTCGCCGTCCCGGAACGCTGCCACAATAAGCCTATGAACGGATCAGTATCGCCCTCGCCGCCTGACGTCACCCCCGCCGCGCGTCTCTGGTCGGATTTGTGCGCCGAGTGGCGGCAGATCAGCCGGGATCTCGGAGCCATGTGGGGGCAGGCTGCGATCGCCTTGCGCAACGCGTGGCATGCCGCCCAGCGCCGACGCGTCGACTATGTCGTCCTGGTGATCGATGGTCCCCTGCCGGAGCGCGCTGCGCCGCCACGCAACTTCTGGCAGAGGCGTCTCTATCCGCCCGGCCCGCTGAGTGTGGAGGGCCTGCACGGGCGCGTGCGGCGGCTCGCCGACGCGGACAACATTCGCGGCGTCGTCTTCGTGTTGCGTGACCTCGGGGGGGGACTGGCAACGCTGCAAAGCCTGCGCCGGGCCGTCGAGCGCCTCAACGAGGCCGGCAAGGAGACGGTGGCGTATCTGTTTGACGTGGATTTGCCACGCTACTATGTGGCCACGGCGGCGCGCCGCATCTTCGCGCCGCCCTCGGCGCGCTTCGAGGTGCTGGGTCTGCTGGCGGAGTCCCTGTTCTTCAAGGATGCAATGGCCCGCGCCGGCATTCAGGCTGACTTCGTGCAGATTGAGCGCCACAAAACCGCGCCCGATCCCTTCATCCGCAGCGAGATGTCCCCTGAAATGCGGGAGCAACTCGACTGGCTCTTGGATGATCTGTACGAGCAGCTGCTGGCGGACATGGCCGCCGGCCGCTCTCTGGCGCCGGACGTGCTGCGCGCCATCATCGACGAAGCGCCATTCGACATCGACGGCGCCATCGACCGCGGCCTGCTGGACGGCGCCGTGTACGAGGACGAGTTGGCCGGCCACCTTCTGCCGGGACAGGCGGAGACGGCTCACGCCAAACGCCGGCACGCCCGCCTTCTCCCCTACGGCGAGGCCCGCCCCCTTCTCCGAGAGCGCTATCGCCGCCGCGCATCCCGATCGATCGGCGTTGTCAGCGTCGTCGGCACCATTGCTATGGGT
>JBFGLK010000019.1:0-14242 GCA_041576195.1 Promineifilaceae bacterium (SeqCode) | reverse complement strand
AGCGCGCGTAGGCGAGCATGAGGGCCTCGCTGAGGAGCTGGCGCCGATCGGCCAGGTCGTCGATGGTCGCCTCGCCCTCGCGGTCGTAGGTGATCGTCGCCAGGACGACGCAGTTGTCGTCGGCGCCGGCGGCGGGCGGGCAGGGCACGTGCGCCTGGCCGCAGATGATGGCCTCGAGCGTCTCACAGTCGGGGAGCGGCTGGCCGTGCGAGGGCGGCAGGTCGCAGAGCACGGCGAAGGCATGGCCCTCGCGCACCCGGCTGAACTCGTAGGTGCCGCCCGGCGGGGCGCAGTCTGCTGGCAGGGCCGGCGTCGGGCAGATCGTCTCGTCGTGCGGACAGATAGCCAGGTAGATGGTGCCCGGCTGGGGGGCGAGCACGTCGCCGCGGAAGCGGACGGTGGCCACGACGCGGCCCTCCGGCGTGCGCAGCTGGATGCGCTCCTGATTGTTGTTCAGGCGCCAGTTGCCGACCTGGCCGCCGGTAGCCACGTAGAAGTGGCGCAGGCCCGGCTCCGGATCGGCGTGCTGGGCGACGGCGCCGGAGTGAACGCGAAAGATCTCGCCGGCGACGACGGTCGTGCCCCCCGGGAAGGTGTAGTAGCGGCGGTACTCCTCGCTCTGGGTGCCGGCCCGGATGGTGTGGAAGACCTGCCAGCCGCCTAGGTTGAGATCCTCGTTGGCCCGCAGCTCGACCCACTCCTCGTTGTAGGCGGTGCGGACGTCTTTGCCGGGTGGGTCGATGTTGGCCCGGATGATGTTCACCTCGCCGCTGCCGATGTCCTCCGGATGGGGGCAGGGCAGGTGCTCGCCAAGGCAGAGGGCCGCCCCGGCGGTCATGTCGAAGGTGACCGGGGCGGCCACCTCGACCTCGTCGCCCAGCGGGGTGACGGCGTAGCCGGGCTGGATCTGGGCGCGGTAGGGGTCGTCCGGGTTCAGGGTCACCTGCAGGCCGCAGACGACGCCCCAGCCGTGCAGGTGGCGGTTGTGGCGACGCAGGCGCTCGCGCAGATAGCTCTGGCCCAGGTTGAGGTCGTCGGCCCGGAGCTGTTGCCGGTCGAAGTAGCGTGGTCGGAGAAGGGTGGTGCCGTTGTTTGCCATGATCACCTCCGGCTAGCCCTGGTTGGCGAAGAACCAGCTCTCGAAGCTGGTGCCCTGCCGGCCGTTGCCCGTGGGACGTGCCGGCACGCGACCGCCGAGGTGGTTGCCGTCCACCGCCAGCTCCTCCAGGTCCAGGGCGAAGTCTGCCCGGAAGAGGACGCGGAAGCGGACCAGCGGCTCGCGCAGCAGGTTGTCCGAGATCTCCGGGAAGCGGAGGCGGACGGCCTGGGCTATCTCCGTGTCCGGGGGCAGCTCTTCCACGACCGTGATGCGGCCTTCGCCGTCGATCTCGAGCACCTCGACCGGCTGGCATAGACCGAAGGGCACCTGGCACTCGCAGAGCAGGCCTTCCTGGTTGGTGAGGCGGACGTAGAGCTCGAAGACGTCGCTCTGGCGGGCGTTGCCGCCCTCGTCCAGCCCGCGGATGGTGCGCACCTGGACCTCGCGGTCGAACAGGAGCACCAGGCCGGGATCGTTGAACGCCTCGACGAGCTGGGTGAAGCCGGAGGCCAGGACGGCGTCGTGGACCCAGCTCAGATTGGTGATGTGGGTCAGCTCGGGCTCGTCGGCCGGATCGCCGGGCGGGCCCTGGGGACCTTCCGGGCCCTCGGGGCCCTGGGGGCCTTGTGGACCTTGCGGACCCTGGGGGCCCTGGGGACCCTGAGGGCCTTGCGGGCCATCTTCGCCCTGGGGGCCTTCAGGGCCTTCTGGGCCGGGATCGCCCTGGGGCCCGTCCTCGCCGGAGGGGCCGCGGGGGCCGGGCACGCCTTCGGCAATGCCCTGCTCCAACATGCAGCGGATGACCTCGACGATGTTGTTGGTGCTGGGGACGAGCGGCCGGTGGGTCAGGTTGTCGATGGCGTTGTCGCCCTCGCCGGCGTCGGCGGCCGCCTCGATGGGGGCGCCGGGCACGTAGGCCGGCACGTGGGCCAGGACGACGCAGTGGTCGTCTTCGTCGTCGCCGCAGGTGGGGCAGCCGTCGTCGATGGCCATGAGGAAGAGATCGGCGCAGTCGGCCTCCTGCACGTCGAGCACGGCCACCAGGCCGCGCTCCGGCTGGGTCTCGGTGGCCTCGTCGTCGGCGGCGACGTAGAGGCGGGCGCCCAGCACCGCCAGGCGCTGGAAGCGGGGATCGCCGGAGACGTTCTCGCGGGTGCTGCGGGCATCGACCGGATCATCGCTCTGGGTGCTGGCGATCTCGTCGATCGAGATGGTCTGCACCTGGCCCTGGCCGTCGGCGTCGGTCTGCAGGACGTAGGCCCAGCGCTCGTCGGGCGCCAGCGACAGGTCCCGCGGGTTGGCCGGCCAGCGGCCGCCGCGCCCGTCGCGGGGCAACTCCAGCGAGCCGCCGGAGGTGTCGAGACGGTAGCGGGCGAGCAGGCCGATGTCCCCCTCGTCCTCCGAGTCGGCCCAGAGGACGTAGAGGTAGGCGGAGTCGCGGCTGGTGGCCACGGCCAGAGGCACGCCGAAGGCGTCGAGCGCCGGCGTCACCTCGGTCATCGTGGCCACGTCGACGACGCGGACCTGGTTGCCCCCGGCGTCGGCCAGGAAGACGTAGCGCCCGTCGAGGGTGATGCTCATGATGGCCCGACCCTGGCCGCCGTCGAACGGGGTGCCGGCAAAGGCCACCTCGCCGTTGGGGTTGAGGGCCGGGATCTCCTCGTCGAGCCAGGCGCGGATGTCGTCGTCGGCCCAGCGCATGAGGCGGGCGTCGCCGTCGCCGTCGTCGAGGATCAGGGCGAAGAGGGCGCCGGTGTGCGGCGAGACGGCCAGGCGGGCCAGGCCGGGCAGCGGCAGGGTGCGGGCCGGATCGACGTCGTCGTCGATGGCCGACTCACGGAAGAAGGCCAGGGTCGGCTCGGCGACCACGCCATCGTCGCCTTCGACTGGGAGGGCCGTGGCCAGGTAGATGCGGTCGCCCAGGAGTGACAGGGCCAGGTCGGTCGGATTGAGGCCGGCGTTGACGGCCGTGATCAGGTCGTGGGTGTCGGCCCGATAGGCGTAGAGCCGGGCGCCCGTCTCGTCCTGGTTCAGGGCGGCGACGTAGAGCTGTTGCAGCTCGTCGTCGACGGCCACGGCCCGGGGGCTCTGCTCGGCGAGGGTGAGGGTGAACTGCCAGTCGAGCGCCGCGCGCAGGGGCGGGCGCACCGCCTGGCGCGTGCCGGCAGCCGCGCCGAAGAGGCGGATCTCGTAGCCCTCACGGATGCGATTGTAGGCCATGTTCTCGTCGGCGCAGTCGCAGTCCGGCAGGATGACCGGGATCTTCTCTTCCAGCATCTCCCGATAGCAGAGGGAAATGAACAGGTCCTGGCTGCCGGGAGGGTCGAAGTCGGCCAGGTCGACGAGATCGGCGATGGTCACCAGGATCTCCTCGGTGACCACGATCTCGCGCCCGCAGCAGTCCAGGGCCACGCCGGGGGTGATGACGACGTATTGGTCGCGGCACTCGGGGTTCGGGTGGGGAATCACCTTGAGGCCACAGACCGTGCCCGTGCCGTGCAGCAGGCTGTTGTGCACCCAGTTCTTGGCCACGTGATAGGCCTGCTCGTCGGCGAAGTCCCGCTCGACGAGGAGCTTGCCATTGAAGTAGGTGTTGCGCCGGAAGGACTGGGGGCCGCAGGTGATGCAGGTCGGTTGTTGTTGACTCATTCGAGACTCCTTTTTTGGACGCTGCGCGTCGTCTGTTGGTCCCTGGTCCAAGGACCGCGGCCGACCTCGCGCCGGCCGGCGCGCCGTCAACTATGGATGCTGGAAGAGCAGGCGCGCCCGCCCCAGGCGTGGGTAGGGATCGACGGGGGCCAGGAGCGCCCCCTGGCCCAGGCCGACCTCGCCCAGCGGGCCGGTCGCCGGGGCGCCGATGAGCGTGTCGACGCCAATGGTCGATTGGCAGGCGATACGCAGGCCGGGCCGGACGATCCGCAGGCGGTAGTCCGTGTGGGCCGGCTTCTGCGCCTCGATCAGGTGATGCAGGGCGGTCCGGGCCTCGTCGTCGGTTGCCGCCCGGTCGGGCACCAGGATGGTGAAATGGTGGGCCAGCTCGTCCGGCCCCGGGGCGAGGGGCGCGCCGGCCAGATGGAAGGGCGGCACATCGCGCAGGCGGAAGTGCTCGACGACGACCGGGTAGGGGTCCGCCAGGCCGGTGTGCAGGCGGATCAGGCGTTGCAGGCCGGGGATGGTGCCGCGTTGTTTAAAGAGGCTGATCGCCTCGCGGATGAGCGCGCGCCGGGTGGTCTCGGACCAATCGGCCCAGAAGGTCCAGTCGAACCAGGCGCCCAGCCAGGTGAGGAAGTCGCCGGCGGGGACGCCGTGCGGGTCCAGGTAGCCGGTGAAGCGCTCGATCTGGCTCTCGATTTCTGCCAGGACCGTGTCGAAGCCGCTGAGGAAGCGGTCGAGGAAGTCGGCGCTGACCGGGTCCTCCTGGAAGACCGGGGGCAGGAATTGAAGCGACGATTGGCGCGGGGCGTAGAGGGTGAGCGAGTGGATGAGGGGCGTCGCCTCGCCGCCGCTGGTGAAGTCGAGGCGCAGCCAGAGGAAGCGGCCGGGTGAGCTCTGGATGAGGACCTCGGGCGTGTCGTCGGACTCGAGGATAAGGGGGGCGGACCAGCGGGACTCGGGCAGGGCGGCGACGCGCTCCGGGTCCAGCCGGTTGGGCGCGGTGAAGGTGCTGATGGCCAGGCCGGTCGTTGCCGGCAGGTCCACGTCGAGCACCAGCCGGTGCCACTGGCACTGGAAAATGGCGCTATCCAGGGCCTGGGAGACGTAGCGGCCCTGGCGCGGGTAGGTGACGCCCCGTGGGCGGGCCAGGAGCGTGAGGCCGTGGTGGCGACCGCCGCGGTCGACGCTCAGGCCGACAAGCTTCAGGGCGGGGCAGTCGGGCCGGTCGTCCTGGGGCAGCCAGAGGGCGCCGTCCAGCAGCGCGAGCGGGGGCGGGAAGGCGGGCTCCAGGTCATCGAAGACGATGTCCGCGTCCAGGGCGCCGTCCGGGCGCAGGCGAACCACCCGGCGCAGGCCGTCGTCCACCACGTAGACGACGTCGTCCGCGTCGATGGCCAGGTGGCGCGGCTGGAGAAGGGCGCCTGGCGCCTGGCGGTAGGCGTCGTCGAGGCGCCAGAGTCGATCGTAGCGCAGGACGCGGCCGCCGGCCGGGTCGGCGACGTAGAGCCGGCCGCGGCTGTCCACCGCCACGTCCCAGGGTTGGGCGCCTGGCCCGGGCAGGGTGATGATGTGGCGCAGGGCGAGCATGGGCCAGGTGTAGATGAGCAGGCGGCCGTGATCCGTGTCCGCCACGATCAGATTGCCGTCCCGGTTGAAGGCGACGCCGCGTGGTTGGCGGATGGGGGGATGGGGTGGTGAGGTGATGGCAGGAATGGGTGCAGACAGGGGCAGCGGGGTGAAGGCGGCCTGGTGGGTCGTATAGGAGAGGATGGCGTTGTTGGCGGGGTCGGCCAGGATGAGGCGCCCGTCGGGGCCGACGGCCAGGCCGGTGGGCCGGGTGAGGCCGCCGAAGGTGCCGCCGGGCTCGGTGGCGGGGATGGCGCCGGCGCGGGAGGCGCCCAGCCGCAGGACGTCCTGGCGGGCGTCGTAGATGATGGAAGACGCCTCGGCGATCTGCCAGCTCTCCCGCCCGTCGCGCCCGTCGAGGAGCATGAAGGCGGGCCCGGCCGGTCTAGCTGGTGGGGTCATAGCTCACTTTCAGCTCCAGGGCCGTGGCCGGCAGATAGACCAGGTTGCCGTCCGGCACCGTCAGCACATCGGGGCAGGGCTCGTCGGCGCCCTGCGGCGTGATTTCCAGGCAAAGGACGCGACGCACGCCGGCGACGCCGAGCACCTGGCGGTAGACGTTGCCGAAGTAGACGTCGCCGCCGAAGGGCCAGCCGGCGCCGTCCTCGCCGCCGGTCAACGGGTGGAAGTAGGTGTGCAGGGTAGCCGTCAGGGCGTCGTGCAGGGCCTTGAGATCGACGTCGCGGCCGGCGGTCACCTCGGCGCGCAGGCGGGCGATCTCCAGGTAGCGCGGCCCGACGACGTAGAGCTCGGTCGTGATGAGGCGGCGCCCGTTGAGGTGGGCGCAGACGAGCCGCAGCTGGTCTTCGGTGGGCTGGGGCGTGTCGTCCTTGTTTTCGGGCAGGATGACGACGGTGACGGCGCCGGGCGAGTCCGGCATGAGCGCGGGGGGCGTCTGGGCCAGGTCGGCGCGGGTGAGGGGCAGGGCGTAGGCGCGCTGGATGCGGACGCCGGGCGTTTGCAGGGCGAGCTGGGCGAAGTCTTCGCCGGTGACGGCGCGCTCGCGCATGCGCAGGTCATGGGGGGCGCGCAGGAGGACGTCGTCGAGCGACTCGGCGTCGGCGCCGCCGGCAGCGGCCCGGACGTTGGCCACGGCTGAGACGTTGGGCAGGGCGCTCTTGAGGGCGGTGATGGTGCCGGCACCGGCATTGCCTACCGCGCCGCCGCCGTAGCGGTAGGTGTGGGCCACGATGGGGCTGCCGGCCACGGGGATGCGGCCGTGGCGGCCGTCGCCGAAGGTGATCGTCCCGCCATCCGGGTCGAGCGTGTAGACCGCATCGTCGGCGTCGGTGGCGTAGAAGTCGGGCACGAGGGTCCAGGCCACGGCGGCGCCGAGCTCGCCGACCTCGAGGACGAGCGTCGGCAGGCCGGTGGCCGGGTCGACGAGCACCGGCGTCTTGCTCAGGGCGTAGGTCTGATTGGGCCGGCCGTCGCTGGTGCCGACCGTCTCCTCGCTGCGGGTGACGGCGGCGGTGGCCGGGACGGTGTTGAGCAGGAATTGGCTCACCTGGGGCGGGCTTTCCGGGACGGTCAGCAGGCGGGCGCGGAACCAGGTGAGGGGGTAGGGCACGGGCGAGGCGTCGTAGCCAAGATCGGCGTCGACCCAGGCCGTCTCGTCGACGCCGCTCATGTTGAGCGTGCCGGCCGCGGCGGCGGCCTCGATCTGGTCCACGACCGGGTTGGCCGGATCGTCGAGGACGATGTCTTCCAGCCCGAGGTCGGCCCAGATGCTGTCCGGGACGTCGGCGGGGAAGAGGAAGCCACTCTCGATGTCGTCGACGAGCTCCTGGGCGGCCGTGGGGTACTTGGTCAGGTTGAGGTCGGCCCAGAAGGCGCGGCTGAGCTGGGCGAAGCGGATGCCGGGCACGCCGCCGGGCACGTTGAGGTAGACATGGCCGCTGCGGCTGAGGGCGGCGGTCTCGTCTGGGGGCAGGCCGAGGGAGCGCCAGTCGCCGCCGGCGGGGAAGGCGGCGTGCTCGTTGCCGGCATAGACCTCCCAGGCGATCGTCTCGGCCTGGGCCGTCACCTGCCAGGGAAAGAGGCAGTCGAGGCCCTGGGGGCCGGCGATCGTCTCGCCGTCGGCGTCGGTCTCGAACACCTCAGGCACGAAGGCGGTCAGGTCCAGCTCGCCTTCGGGGAAGCGGTCCAGGTCGTAGTTGACGCCCTCCTTCTGGTGCGGGCGCAGGAGGATGCCGATCAGGCAGGTGACGCCGACGGCGGGGGCCGTCCCGAACGGGTAAAAGGCGCGAAGGAAGCTGGTCGTCCGGGTCTTGTCATCGAAGGCCGTCACCAGGTCCCAGGGGCTGTCTCCGGCGCCGGGCACGGCCACGGCGGCGACGGTGGCGTTGAGCGCCGTCAGGGTACGGTCGGTCTCGAAGACGAGCTCCTGGGTCAAGTCCGGGTCGTCGACGCCGATCTGGCTGTTCTTGGGGACGAGGACGACCAGGGGATCGGTGGCCTGGTTCAGCTTCTTCAGGGTGAAGGTGAGCTGGGCCCGCGCGGCCACGGCCGGGTGGGGGGCCACGTTGAGCAGCTCCAGGAACTTGAGGTAGTTGAGCTCAGGGAGCCGGTTCAGACGATAGAGGACCGTCTCCGTGAGCCACGCCTGAAGCTGGAGGAGGACGATGCCGGGGTCGGACTCGTTATAGTTGGTCCACTCCGGCGTATAGCGGGGGATGCGGGCCCGCGCTTCCTCGACCAGATCGGCAAAGGTGCGGTCGTCCAGTTGGGGTATGGGTAGGGGCATCGGGGGGGTCCTTATTTGTTGGTGTGTTGGTTGGTTGGTGTGTTGGTTGGTTGGTTAGCCAGCTGGCCAACTAACCCCCTAACCAACCAGCCAACGAACTCACTATCCTTGGCCCTCATTGATATAGAAGGGATAGACGATGTTGTGAAAGGCGTTATTGGCCCGGACGCGATAGTCGACGTGGATGAGGAGGGTATTGGGCGTCTCGGGCGGGTTGACGACGCGGACGTCGAGCACGTCGATGCGCGGCTCCCAGCGGAAGAGGGCGCGGCGCACGTCCTGGGCGACGGCGGCGATGGTGTTGGCGTTGTTGGGGGCGAAGACGGTGTTGTGGATGCCGCAGCCGAACTCGGGCAGCATGACGCGGCTGTTGGGCGGCGTGCTGAGGATGATCCAGATCGCCTCGGCGATGCTCTGCTCGCCGCTGACGAACGACAGCCCGCCGCGGCCGTTGACGCGGACGGGGAACTTCCAGCCGGTGCCTTGAAAGTCGGCCATGGCGCGTTCAGTCTCCTACGAGCACCGTGGGAAAGGCGCTCAGAATCTGGCCGGTGGCGTTGGGCGTGCCGCCGGGGCTGCGGTTTTGCTCGGTCATGTCGCCGAAGCGGGCCAGTCCTTTCTGGCTCGAACCGTAGACGACGCTGGTGCTGGCCATGGCCACGCGGCAGCTGCCCATGGGCGGCCCGCCGCTGGCGACGCCCCCGCCGGTGCCCGCCTCGTCGCCGCTGCTGGTGGGCACTTCGGAGTCGAGGAGGAGTGCCGGCAGGCTTGACGGGCCAATGAGGACGTCGGTCGCCGTGTTCTGGGCGCTGGCCAGCTGGGCGATGTTGGGATAGGGAATGGGCACCATGCTGGGGCCGACCGGCGTGAGGCAAACGTCGGGAAAGGCGAGGGCGATGCCGGTGGCCGGGGCGATAGGTCGGGACATGGCTATGCCTCCACCGTGACCACGAGGCGGCGGTAGGCGTCCGCGGGGTGGACGTCGTAGTCCCAGACGCCGCGCCAGACCAGGGCGCAGCGGTCGTCGTCCGGCTCCAGGGTGAGCGTGTCCAGGGCGATGGCGGTGACCGGCTCGCGGCGCCAGCGGTTGGCCTTGTCGGCCCCTTTGCCGGTGTAGAGCTCGACGTGAGCGGCGACCTGTTCGGCGCCCAGGGTCAGGGTATAGACCGGGTTGCCGTCGCGCCGGATCTCCACCACCTGGCCGGCGGCCAGGTGGGGCAGGCTGCCGATGGCGGCGGTCCGGCTATAGCCGTTGTGGAAGCGGTTGTCGAAGAGGGCGCGGGGATCGCCGGGGCCGCCGGGCAGCGGGTCGCGGATCGGGTCGTCGAAAGGAAATTCGAGCGGGTAGTCGTTTGGATCTTCGGAGAAGCCGCCGGCCTGGTCCTGGCGGCGCTCGGGGTGGTCCTCGTTGACCCGGGGCTCCCAGCCGAAGAGGGCCGGCTCGCCGGCGACGAGGAGGTCGCGTTGCAGGCGGGCCGTGCCGGCGACGCGGAGCTGGTGGAGCCCGGTGGTCGCGGTGAAGCCGAGGACGATCAGGTCGCCCAGGGGTTTGTAGGGGGCCACGTCGCTCTCGTAGAGGACGTTGTCGGCGTCGTCGGTCTCGTCGGCCATGACGATCTCGGCGGGGGAGGATGCCGGCACGAGGGCGCCGCTGAGCGGGCCGCCGATCACGTCGTAGGCGCGCTTGAGCACGAAGGTGCCCGTGCGCCGCGTGAGCGTCGGCGCGCCGGGATCCTTGCGAAACCCTATTAGGAAAAAACCGGCGAAGCCGGGCGCGTCCGGGAAGACGGTGTCCATAGCGTTACGGGTTGAGGTGGATCGGGTTCCCTTTGGCCGTGAGCGTGGCCTGGGCCTCGATCTCCACATTGACGCCCTTGATCTTGACGTCGCCCTGCGACTCCAGGGTGATGCCGTCGCTGTTGAGCGTGATCTTGTTCTTGCCGCTGGCGTCCTCGATGACGATCTCTTCGTTGCCGTCGTCCAACGTAACCTTGTGGCCGGAGACCGTCTGGATGAGCCGAAGCTGTGGGTCGTCGGTCGGCGGGGCGTTGTCGCCGTTCCACAGGTAGCCGAGGATGTAGGGGCGGCGCACGTCGTCCATTTCGAAGGCCACGAGGGCCTCGTCGCCCACCTCCGGCTGAAAGAAGAGGCCCAGCTCGGGGCCGGCCAGGGGCGTGGCCACGCGGGCCCAGTTGCTGGTGTTGTCGTCAGACAGCCAGGGAAACGAGACGCGAATGCGGCCCAGGCCGTCCGGGTCGTTCAGGTCGGTCACCAGGCCGACGACGACGCCTTTCATGCGCTCGGTCATCCCTCCAGCACCTCCATGCGGGCCTCGAACTCGGTGGTGTAGCCGCTGCCGCCCACCTTGTGGGTAGAGCGGGTGATCAGGTAGTTGCCGTTGTAGCGCGGGCCCAGGCCGCTGAGGACGATGGCCCGGCCGGCGCGCAGGTCGGGCAGGCCAACGGTGTTGCCTTTGCCGGTGATCAGGTCTTTGAGCTTGTCGGCCAGGATGCCGCGGGCCTTTTCGTCCGCCTCTTGCTGCGACTCGATCGGGTCGTCGACGACCGCCTCGAAGGTCTCGGCCAGGGCGGAGTCGATACTCGACAGGAGCTGCGGGTCGGGGAGCTGGGGGTTCAGGTCCTGGAGGGTGGCCTCGCCGGTAATGGCCCGGTCATCCCCCGAGGCGAGCGGGTTCCAGCCGCGAACGACGACGCGGGCGATCTGGCCCTTTGTCTTGACGGTAGGCGAGAACTGGACCAGGCTTTCGCCCCACTTCAGCTCGTAGGTGACCCCGCTGGTGGCGCTGCGGCCAAAGAAGAGGGTGGGGGCGCCGCCGTTGTCTTCGGGGAGCTTGATGTAGAGGTCATAACCCAGGCGGCGGGCTCGCCCCATCAGGAAGATAATCGGATATTCGTTGTTGACCATGATGTAGGGGATGACTTGCTCTTGCGCCTTCTGGCCCGGCGGGATCTCCACCGTGATGCCCAGGTCGCTGCCGATGGCCTCGGCGATCTCGCTGTCCTTCTTGTTCTCGAACGGCTGGACCTCCTGGGAGCGTTGCAGGCTATAGAGCAGGCTGAGGGCGCGCACTTTGAGCGTCGGGTTGCCGGAGGCCGGGAAGCTGGGAGTGATAGAGACGACCTGGCCGGTGAGCATGAGCTTCGGCTCTTCCGGGCCGTAGTAGCCCAGGCGGAGCTCGATCTGGGCGCCGGGGTCGAAGCTCGGCACGTCGCTGCCGTCTGGCAGGGTGCGCAGGGCGCCGGACTCGTCGTAGGGGCTGGAGTATTTGGGCAGGCGGAGCACGGGATCCCAGTCGTGCAGCGTGAACTCGAAGGAGTCGAGGGCGTCGAGGCTGTCGCTATAGGTGACGTCGAGCACATCCCGGATGACCGCCCGGCTGAGGTTTTGCCCACGCAGCCGGATTTCGAAGTGGGGGGCGAAGAAGGTCTGGTTCTGGTAGATGGGCGTGGTCGTGGTGGTCATGGTTTGATGGGCACCTGACACCCTAAGGGTGCGAACGCACCCTTAGGGTGTTGTATGCGAACGCCTCACGTCGTCGGCGGCAGTTCCAGGATCGTGCCGGCAGCCAGTTGGCGCGGGTTGAGAAGGCGGTTGTGCTCGGCGATCAGGCGCCAGCGGGCCGGGTTGCGGTAGGCATCGTAGGCGATCTGGGGCAGTGTCTCGCCCTGGCGCACTACGTGGATGCGGGTGTGATCGGCCGATTGCAGATTGAGCTCTTGCAGCTGCTCCTCCAGCGTGCGGTATTGGACGAGCGAGAGCGTGATCGTCGCTCGCAGGGGGACGCCCTCGCTGTTGAACAGGGTGAACTGCCGGGAGACGGACTCAACGACGCAGTCGAAGACGTGGAGGGCATCGGTGTCCCTGCCGGCAGCGGTATTGGGAAAGGCCTCGCCCCAGGTCAGGCGGTAGATGGCCGGGGCGTGCAGCTCGGGATCGATCTTGATAAAGCGATAAAACGGGTCGGTCAGCGTGGTGACCGGGGTGGCGTCGGCGCCCGTGCCGTCGACGGTCGTGTCGAAGAAGAGCTCCAGGCCTAGCTTCTCCGAGTCGCCGCGCACGAACTGGATGACCGGCTGGTCCAGCCCGGGGATGGCGACCGCCGCGTATTGGGCCGCCTTCTCCAGGGTGAACTCCGTCGGGTTGTATTGCACCGTGATCGGGTCGCCGACGGGCGATTTCGTCAGGTCGAGGCGTTGAAAGGTCAGCTTGGCCATGGCGGG
Source organism: Promineifilaceae bacterium (SeqCode) (assembly GCA_041576195.1). Classification (GTDB taxonomy): domain Bacteria; phylum Chloroflexota; class Anaerolineae; order Promineifilales; family Promineifilaceae; genus JAGVTM01. The sequence goes on along the minus strand of JBFGLK010000019.1, from coordinate 1,875 downwards.
TCTCTAGCCGTCCAGGCGCGTGGCCCGGGTCTCAATGCGCATGTCCTGCTCGCGCTCCCGTTGCAGCCGCTGCTCGGCCTGGAGGCGCACGAGCACGGCCTCCACGATCTGGCTCAGCAGCTCAGGCGAGAGCAGGCCGCTGCTGTCGCCGGCGGTGACGGTGCTGTTCATCTGGTTGATGCGCACGTCCATGATTGGCTCGCCTCCTTAGAAGAGCGCGCTGGTGACGGCGTCGAGGGCGGCGCCGGGCGACATGACCAGCTCCAGCTTCTCGTGGGCGATCTCCAGGGTCTCGATGCTGGTCTCGCTGGCGGCCGCGTTGAAGCTGGGGCCGGCCCAGCGGATGGGGATACCGCTCTTGAACGACCAGATCTTGATCGGCACCTTGAGCCGATTCTGCTGGATGATCAGGCCGTCGCGACGCTTGCCTTTGCCGTCGATGAACTCCTGGTGCCAGAGCCAGAGGTCCTCGCCGAAGCCGACGCCGCGGGAGAGGACGATGTTGGCGTAGGCGAGGCGGCTGGGGAAGCGGTGGACGCGGTCGTTGACGCCGCCTTCGAAGTAGTCGACCGTCTCGAGGGTGGACTCCAGGCCGGAGCACTCGGCGAAGCCGCCGAGGACGAGGCCGGCCAGGCTGGTGAGCGTGCTGAAGACGCTGCTGGTGTCGATCAGGGCGACAAGGAAGTTAAATGCCGGCAGCGGGTCGAGGCGGGGCAGGGCCATGAAGCCTCCGGTGACTAGGTGGGCGACTCGACGACCTCGACGGCGTCCACGGTGCGGCCGAGGCGAAAGACGACGAACTCAAAGGGCACGGTCGGGGCCACGGCGACGTCGGCGATCATCTGCCCGGCGTCGACCACGGCCGGCGGGTTGTTGTCCTCGTCGCACTTGACGCGGTAGGCGGCGGCAGGCGTGTCGCCGGCCAGGGCGCCGGCGCGCCAAAGCGCGTCGAGGAAGGTGATCAGGCTGAAGCGCACGGCCTGCCTGAGGACGGTGTTGTTGGGCTCGAAGACGGCCCACTGGTGCCCCTCTTCGACGGCCTCCTCGATCATGAGGAGCAGGCGGCGCACATTAAGGAAGCGCCACTCAGGATCGGCGGACAGGGTGCGGGCACCGTAGACGCGGATGCCGCGGCCGGGAAACACGCGCAGGCAGTTGATGCCCAGCGGGTTGAGCAGGCCCTGGGCGGCGGCGTCCACAGCGCGCGTAAGCGCCTTGACGCCGTCGAGGACGAAGTTGGCCGGGGCGCGATGGACGCCCTGAGAAAGGTCGGTGCGGGCGATCAGGCCGGCGACGTGGCCGCTGGGGGGCAGGTCGCGCACCTCGCCCGGGGCGGCGGCGGAGACCTGAAGCCACGGATAGTAGAGGGCGGCGTAGGATGAATCGAAGCGGGCGCGCCAGGTCTGGATCTCGTCCAGGCCAAGATCGGCGCCCGGCGGGTCGAGCAGGGCGACGCGGTAGCCACCGCGCTCGCCCTGGGCGATCATGGCGGCCTGGACGTCGTAGATGTCGTCGTCGGGCAGAGCCGGCGGCAGGCTGATCGGGGCCAGGAAGAAGGGGACGGTCTCGTCGAGCCCCCAGAAGGTGCGGGCCTGGCTGGTGGTTTCCAGGGTGAGGAAGCCGGCCTTCTCCAGGCGCAGGGTGACCAGGCCGGTGGCCAGGCCGGTCAGCTCGAAGCGGCCGTCGGCATCGCTGGTAGCGGGCGGCCGATCGGTGTTGAGGGCCCAGACGGTCACGCCGGCCAGGGGGGTCGCCGGCTCGGTCCCGGCGGGATAGATGACGCCTTGCAGGCGACCCTGCGGCGGCGCGGTGAGCACGGTGCAGTCGGGGCCCGGGTGGGCGGGCGTGTCCGGCGGCGCCGGCGCTTCCGCCTGT